>CAZIKS010000110.1:2100-12311 GCA_964539795.1 uncultured Pirellulales bacterium | reverse complement strand
TCAAAAAGGGAAAGGGTTTTTAAGGCTAAATAAATAAAAGGAGGTGTATTATGTTAACCGTAGATTTCGATCATGCGATTCGGGAGGTGTTAGCATCTTCGGGCCAGGTCCGGTTTAAACGCCGATATCGACTCGATGTTGTGGGATACAGCTGGAGCGCAGATTATGTACGCGACCAGAGAGCGAGGCAAGAGATAGATCAGTTGAGAAAGGAAATTGCTGAAGCTCAAAAATCTCTCATTGATAAAAACGAGCTTCAGGCTATGTTTTTGGCTGGCGTGGAACAAACAAGAAAGAATTTTTTGGAGTACCTCAAAGGCAATCTTGCCAGAGCACAAAAGCATGAGTGTGGTGTTATTGGGGGGCTTCACGAGTACGGGAATATTAAGAGCGAGCTGCCTCTTATGGCCGTAACACTCGTTTCTCCCGAGGAGATATCTGATATTATTGCAGACTTACCGGATGGGGTCAAACGCGAAAAAGTTGAGGAAGATGTTGAGACTCTTAAAGGCAAAATAACAAAGCTTAACGATGTGATAGAATCAGAGTTATCTCCCCCAGACCGCTGGATATACAGCGATATAGGGAACCCTCTACCCTATCCTAATGGATGCCGCTGGACGAAATTTGTCGAAGGCTGGAAAAAGGTGGTAGCAAGATTTGACGGAAAAGTTGACATCGAGGGATGCGCTCTCAAAACAGAGGATGAGTTTACAGCTTTTCATTTACTAGAGTTGGCTTCTATCCCGAAGCTGACTCCATTGCGCGCGCCCTGGGAATAGTTTTGGCGGGATTTTCTCCGACCTTTGAGAGTGGGTGGTATCTGCTACCCGCCAGCGGTCCTCGAGCCGTTTCTAACTAGCGGATACCAAACTCTCATTTTCTTCTATAACAAAGGGTATCTATGAAGGCTCAACCTACAAAAGGGAAAAAAGGAGAAAGATGGTTGGATTGCCCTCATTATGAGAGCTGTCTTGACTTTGCTTCTATTCAAAACTGGAAGGCTTTCAATTGCGAGCAATGTGAATACTATCTCGAAACCCTTCAAAAACCACCAGCAACCACTACGAAGCAGGAAAATACGAGGATCTGTGAAAAGTGCGGGAAGAATCCCACGATCCAACCTAATAGCCCTTTATGTGCAAGTTGTATTGGAAAGCAAGCATGGAAGGATGGGAAAGCGAAAAAGAAAAGGCCCTCTAAAAAGAAAGCCTCCGCTTCTCCTGAAAGAAAAGGCACTACCCAAGGCCAAGATAAGCGGAAGGCTGAGAAAGTCCAACAGCGTGGCAATATGGAACTCACTATTCAGTTCGATAAGTATGCCTCTTTGTTGACTGAGATTGAAAAAATGGCAGAGGAGGAGGTCAGGCCTCCTGATCTCCAAGTGATTTATATCCTTAAAACCTACCTCTCAAACACGCAGCATCCAGGGGCCGTTAAATAGACTTTTAAAGCACAATGAACAGCTATTTAAAAGGGCTTAAATGCCCTCTTTTTTTACTCAATAAAATTGTCAAACCTTCTCGGATTTTTGTCAAACCTTCTCGTGACTCATACTTAGAAAATTCAGCTACATAGCTGAATATAAGGACAGTTTCAGGCATTAACATACAATATGCGGCAAATATTGAAAATTGAACACAATATACTGTGGTTTTTGTTGACAACTGTCATTATAAATTATATAAAAAGTAAACTTTACTCAGGTTAAAGGAAGCGGCTATGGAAGACGGCCAGAATAAAGACAACGAAGCTGTGATACATCCAATTTTTGCGAGACATGAGACATTTCACCCGAGATTTGGATGGCTGAAAAAGGGTTTTGATAAGGCTAATGAGGATGGTCGAGTTTTTTCCAAAGATTCCGCCGCTGTTGTTTTAGGGGTTGGCAAGAACATGGTGAAGGCTATCAGGTATTGGTGCATTGCCTTCAAGGTTGTTGATGAAATCAGAAATAACGGCAAATTCGTACACAGGCCCTCACGATTTGCTGAGAAGCTCTTTACGGAAGATGGATGGGACCCCTTCTTGGAAAATCCCGCTTCCTTATGGCTGTTGCACTGGAATCTGTTCAAATCCCCTTGCCATACTCCGGCATGGCACTTCACATTCAATGAGCTTAACCGGATTGATTTCACGGCAGAGGACCTGCTCTTTTCGCTGAAGGAATACAAGAATCGAAGATTTCCAAATAACAAAGTCCACGACTCATCACTGAACAAAGATGTAAATTGTCTTTTGAGGATGTATGTTGAAAGAACCGCCCCGAAAACACTGAAAGAAGACTCGCTAGATTGTCCCTTCACAGAACTCGGTATAATTTCCGCTTACTCAGGTTCAAAAAGATTTGCTTTTAATTTCAGCAACAAACCGACCCTGTCGCCTGACATAGTTGTATCTGCTTGCTTGGAGTATGCCTCTTCTTTTCAGGATGATGCCCGGACCATATCCATTTCAAGGTTGTTATATGACCCCGGCAGCCCGGGCCAGGTCTTCAAGCTTACTGAGAGCTCTTTGAGTGAAGCTATCGAGCAGATTGCAAGAAAGGTCAAGGAGATATCTCTGACCGATACCGCAGGGATGGTCCTATTAGCATATACCAAAGACCCATCGGAGATATCAGAAGCCATATTACAGCGTTATTTTAGCAAAGGAAATTGATATGCCAGTTCTATCGGATTATGTCTCGGTAAAACGCAGGTACTCAAGATCTGTAAATCTTGAGCGCGACATTGAAATCCCTGACAGTGTGATCGGATATATCCCGACATCAAGAGCCATAGACGGCATTGAGAGGTTCTTGAGGGCTCTTTCCCGGCACAATTCAGTGCGTACCTGGACATTGACCGGCTCATATGGAACCGGGAAATCTGCCTTTGCAAATTATCTGACAGCGTTATGTTCCCCTAAGAGCGACCAAAATAAAATAATTGCAGCTCAGATCCTAAAACAGGCAGAAGATTCGAATTCTTTGCTGAGGCAGATAAAAAGCAAGCTTCCAGACTCAGGTCTGGTAAGGGCTGTCGCAACGGCACAGCGAGAGCCAATAATCAGGACAGTAACCAGGGCCTTAAATAGGGGAGCATCGATTTTTTGGAAGAATGCCAGGGGTAGAAAGCCAGATGTCCTAAAAGAGCTGAATTCATTGAATTCAAAAGCCGAAAAAGGAGTTGCGATTGAGAGCAGCCACCTAATTCGAGTCATTGAACAATTGGCTCAGGCATCTAAGGCTGGAATTCTATTGATCATTGATGAACTCGGAAAGAACCTTGAATTCTCCGCCCAGAACCAATCACTGGATGATCTCTATCTGCTTCAGCAGCTTGCAGAGCTGCCTTCCAATAAGGATGGACATAATATATTCATATTCGGCCTGTTGCACCAATCGTTCATAGACTATGCGCATGGTCTTGCATCGGCCCAGAGGAATGAATGGGCAAAGATTCAAGGCAGATTTGAGGATATCCCCTTCATAGAATCGTCTGATCGCATGATGCGGCTGATTGGTCATGCGATAGACCAATCAAGCGAAGGATTTTTTCAATCATCAGTTCATAAGTGGGCAAAACGATGGCAGAAAGCCTTGTCAGGGTATGATTTCCCTATCTCAAAAGATGACCTGACTTCTATCTATCCTCTGCATCCGCTTGCAGCTCTCGTACTCCCTATACTTTGTACAAAATATTCGCAAAACGACCGCACCCTTTTTACGTTTTTGGCAAGCAGCGAGCCAGGCTCATTCACTACCTATTTGAACCAAACCGTTTTTATGAAAGGCAACTCTCCGAGTTTCAAGCTGCATAAGATATATGACTATTTTGTTGAATCTGGCGGGATGTCAGTTTCATTGAGGCCTCAGTTCCAGAGATGGGTTGAAATCCAGTCCCGGCTTGCAGATGCCAGCCATTTTGACCCTGATGCCTTGTTGGTTCTCAAGACAATAGGGATACTGAACCTCATTTCAACTACAGGTTCATTAAAAGCCTCACGCAAGACCGTAGCGATCGCAATGTGCAATGAACCTGATGTTGGTAGCGAACTGGCCCACTGGGATGGAATGATTGACAAGCTGCTGCAAAAGGGATTTTTGGTCTGGAGAAAAAGAATAGACGAGCTGAGAATATGGGAGGGGTCAGACTTTGATATCGAAAAGGAGCTATCAGACCAGGCCCATGTCCTTAATGTTTCTTTGGCGGATCTGTTCAATGAATACTTTCCATTGAAACCCCTTGTTGTTCAAAGGCACAGCTACCAGACCGGTACTTTGCGGTATTTTGAGAGGCAATACTTCGATAAGATAGAATCCCTTGCTTCCCCAAATTGCACCAGCACTGACAGTGATGGCTTAATCTGCTATTGGGTTGGAAAAGAAAGGGATCTTCAGAAATTAGAAAGAATCCCAGGCAAAACACCTAATAGCCAACCGGTGATCATTGTCTGCGCCTCTGAACTGAATGCTCTTAGAATTGCGTGCCATGAATATGTTGCCCTTAAGAATGTCGAAACAAAGTCTGTGCAATTGCAAACAGACGGCGTTGCGAGACGTGAAGTGAGCCAGCGTATATTATATTCTCAGAGATTGCTTGAGGAGGCTTTGCAAAGGTCATTCAATATCGGTTCCGGTGATGTAATTTGCTACGGTCTTGGTGAAAAGATCAGGCTTGAAAGCTGGAGTTCATTTCAGAATTATCTGTCACATACATGCGATAATGTCTACCATAAAGGACCCTGCCTGTGGAATGAACTGATAAACAAAAGAGAACTCACATCCCAAGGGGCTGCTGCCAGGAATAAGCTGATAGAGGCGATGCTCGAACATGCCGGCCAGCCCAGACTTGGATTGATAGGGAATGGCCCGGAATACAGCATGTTTGAATCGCTGCTGATAAATACAGGGTTGTATGTCGAAAGTGAGGATGGCTGGATCTTTTCAAGCGCTCCAAATACTGATGACGGCATTTATCATGTATGGAAGGCAATAGAGGGGTTCTGCAGATCAGCAAAATACGCACCGAAAAATATCAGCCTGCTATATGATGAGCTTGAAGCCTCTCCTTATGGGGCAAAGAAGGGAATCATTCCTGTCCTGCTTCTTTCAGTCCTGCTCTACCATAGCGAATATGTAATCGTCTACATCGACGGGACATTCATACCTGTTTTGGGGCCGGAGCACTTCGAGCTCTTGGTAAAGAAGCCAGAGAGATTTGCAGTCAAATATTTCGAGATCCTGGGAGTCAGGGCTGAAGTCTTCAGGGAGCTTGGGAAAATCTTATCTGCCGAATCCTCAAAGAAAAGCTTGGTTTTGAGAAATTCAACGATTCTGAGCATAGTGAAGCCTCTTGTGGGATTTGTAAAGAAATTGCCGGCTTATACATTAAGCACAGACAGCCGAATCACAACTGACGCCGAGGCCGTAAGAAAGGCCCTTCTTGAAGCGAAAGAGCCTGATCAGCTCCTCTTTAATGCGCTGCCCCAGGCATGTGGATTATCGCCAATAACAGGAAAAGAGACTGATGAGACAATCGTAAAAACCTTCAGGAAAAAACTGGTCCAGGCTCTCAGCTCCCTTCAGACATCATATGACGATATGCTTGGGCATTGCGAGCGACTGCTAAGGAAAGCCTTTGCAATCAGGATAGATTCAAATGAATTTCGCGGTAATCTTCGTTATAGGGCAATGAACCTGCTATCTCAGGTAATCGAGCCCCGCTTTAAGAGTTTCATTCTTGCATGTTCTGACAAAGAATCAGATAATAAATCCTGGTTAGAATCAATATTGCTGATAATATCTAACAAGCCTCCAAGGTCATGGACTGATGAAGATGTTGTAATTTATGAGACAAAACTCAGTGATATAGCAAGAAGGTTCATGAACCTTGAGGCATTGCAAAAGGAAATAGCTATTCCAAGCGAAGGAATTGACGCCCGCAGGATAACAGTTACATATCCTGATGGGGATGAAATCCATCAGATGCTCTGGATTGATCGCAACAACCAGTCCAACATCGACAGAATTGCTGAACAGATTATAGAAAACTATAACTTGAGCGATGATGCGAACCTCAAGCAAGCCGTTACCGCCGCGCTGATTGAGAAAATATTCAGCAAGCGAAACGACAAGACAGATTCCAAGGCCGAGAGCATAAAACTCAAGGAGCAGAAAATTGGCTGAAAAGAATGTGCGTCACATCCTAGGGCTATCCGGCGGCAAGGACAGTACAGCTTTGGCCCTTTACCTGAAAGATAAGGTGCCGGATATCGAATATTTCTTCTGCGACACCCACAAGGAATTGCCGGAAACTTATGCGTACATAAAAAGGCTGGAGATCCTTCTTGGCAAGAGAATTGTATTTCTTGAGGATAAAAGGGGTTTTGATCATTGGCTTGATGTCTATGGGGGGTTCCTGCCCTCTGCTCAGGCAAGATGGTGCACAAAACAGCTGAAAATAATCCCGCTGGAAAAATATGTCGGGGATGACGAGGCTATCAGCTACATAGCGTTAAGGGCAGACGAGGACCGCGTTGGCTATATATCGACGAAAACCAATATCAAACCGGTATTTCCTTTCATGAACGATGGCCTTGTCAAAAAGGACATATTCCGAATCATTGAAGAAAGCGGCATAGGAATGCCTGACTATTACAGCTGGCGATCCAGGTCTGGCTGTTATTTTTGCTTTTTTCAGCGAAAAGTTGAGTGGGTGAGGCTATCTGAGATCCATCCTGATCTGTTCGAAAAGGCCGTCAGATATGAGCAGGAACACGTTGACGGCAGGAAATATTTCTGGTGCCAGGGAGAATCGCTGCTTGAACTGATAGACAGGAAAGATCAGATAATTGCAGACCACCAAAGGTTGATGAAACTGAAAAAGAAGGCTCTTCCGAACAGGCCTCTTATCGAAGTTTTCGATTCTGTGCTTGATGATGAGACTGAGGACTTCTGCTTTGTCTGCAATCTGTAGCCTCCTGCCTAAAACTATTAGGAAAGCTTGATGGACCAAAACGACATCAAAGAAGATACGCATTTCTATCTCGACAATGCCCCGCCAAAGGAAGTCACAAATGTTTTGAGAGTCCTTTCAATCAGTTTTGACCTCACCCCTAAAAAGATATCAGAGACTCTGAGGGATAGTTACGGCTTTGAGATGCAAAAAGACTATACGTATTCACCCAGAAGGGTCTTTGACTTGGGTCTTGCAGAGCAGAACAGGAAAGGCTCTGTCGTCACATACAGGCTAACAGAAGTTGGCCTAAAGATTCAGAACATATTGGGAATAGACCCAGCGTTGTCAATGGACCTTCTGCATTATCTCCACTACACTGGATACACAGGCCTTCCCCACCAAAGGAAGTACCTATGGAGCTATAGGAGATGCTGCGAAATACTGTGGGCAAATATGCGCGTTATCAGTCCTTCAGAGTTGGCATCCACAATCCAGGCAGAGATGCAGGACAAATTCCCCTGGCTTGATTATGGAAAAAAAGCAGGTGCAAGGTTCAACAGCACGGCTGCATCCTGTGTATCGACCTGGCTTCGTGCTTTAGAAACTCCGCCTGTTGACCAGGTAGGATCACCCCTGCTCCCGCGTAACATAGACAGATACGAGATAGCTCTCTTGGCGCTTGATGAAACCTATAGCAGCAGCGGATACTCATACGGCGATCCAGTCATAATGGATGATGATTTTGTCCAGCAGGTGGCAAGCGTGTTCTTTTTGGACACTGAATCTTGCAAGGAACTGCTCAGAATCGGCTCACACATAAATCAGTCAGTGAAAATATCAGAGACTCTGACAGGCGCTTCTATTAACCTTTTGAAGCCTTTCAAGATCGATAACATATGAGGATTTATCATGAGCCTCTATATTGAATGGCTCAATAAAATAAAGGCTATGGCTACATCTGATTGGCTCACAGATGGACAGCGAAAAGCCTGTGACCAGATCCTGAAAAAGTGGCAAAACCAGCAATTTATCTGCCTTTGCGGAACAGCTGGGTGTGGAAAGACCTTTGTTGCACACCTTTTATCGCGCGAGCATGATTATGTGTATTCTCATAATATTTCAAGCGTTGATGAAGGTTCTCATAACGTTTTGATTGATGGCGAGGAATACACTCGGCTGATGCGAGATGCTGCAAGACTAAAGGGAATAAAACGTGTGATAGTCCTGTTACGCAAGCCACCTCAAGATAGGATGCCTAAAGCTGAGATCATTTTGGGCGATAGAGACATCGGACAGTTCCAGCATAATCTCACCAAGCATGACATCCTAGGCTCGTTTCAAAAGAATGCCGAAAGCACAAATCTTAGCAAAATTATACGGGCAGAATGCATTGCCAGGGGGGAAGAAGATGTCACTCAATGATTTGGATTCCATATTGAACAAGGAAGCAATCATTGCGACGTATCCGGCAGCGCACCTTCGTTCTAATCCAGAGCAGGTCGAACAGATGTATCGTGCACATGCAATGACGCATATACCGCTAGGTGATACATCAAGATACGTCGATACGATTTTCAAATGGGTTGGAGGCCAGAACAAAGGCGCATTTATCGGCGCTGTTGTCGGTGACTACGGGCACGGGAAAACCAGCTTTCAGGTTCATGTATGGGAGGAAAGCACAGAACGTAAGGTGTTTGCGGTTCCGCCGTTTTCCTGGAAAAAAGTCTCTGACATGATTGAGGCGACAGCCGCATGGGTAGAGTATATGCTTAAAAAGAAAAACCCCGATCAAGCGCGGAGTGCCAGGAAAATCTACGATAATTACAGGGAGAAGTCGCTTCGGGAAACAGCTGAAAAAATCGCTCGGGAAAAAGGCCAGGATATTGAGGATGTATTAAAGACACTTGAAGTGGCAATCACTCAAGGGACAACTATCAGGATGGAAACGAATCCTGAGCGTTATCTGGATTATTGCGAGGAACTGACAGTTGTTATCAAGGAAGCCGGATATGCCGGACTATTGATGCTATTAGATGAGCCTGAAGTGGCAGCTAAAGAGCTTGGGTTTGCGGCTGTATCACAGATCCTTTTTGAAATTGCAAACGGACTGTTGCAACGGGAGGGAGATTTCGGAGTATTCGTTGCCATGCCTGAAAATTTCCTGGCAAGCGCTCAACGAACATTCGGGGCGTTGCCTGCCAGGCTCCAGGCAAGAAACTGCATGTCACGGCTTCGAGATATATATGGTTCAGATTTTGCCGAGCAGCTGTGGTCCTGCTATATCGATAGCTTTGATTTAGGAAGCGAGGGGGAAAAAGTAATCTTGCCTATAACCTTGATGGCAATCGGTCAGGTTGCTTCATCGGATCGTAAAGACCTCTCATATGGTCCCCGAACAGTAGTCTCTACCTTCGGCCAGATGGTCCACAGGTACAAAGAGACAAAAGCGACATACGAAGTCGAAGATTTTGTAAATGATTGCCTTGAAGATGAGATTTTGGTTTCGCCAGACTATCCGTCAAGAATCAGGGAATCCCTGAACCGTCCTGAAGCCTCAAAGCTTGACAAGAGATTGCTGAAGATGCTTGCAGCTTTTCCGAATGGAATATCCAATGAGCAGGCGGAAGAGCTCGGCATTGAAAGCTCGTTTCTAGACCAGGCAAGAAGCAGCGGCGTTGTATACAGAGCGCATGGTCTCTATGGTCTGGCAGCTCTTAGGAAAAAAGAAGGGGAGATAGTTGAAAAAGAACCGGACCAGACAATTGAAGAGATTTTTAGTGAATTCGCTCCTTCTCCAAAGTCTTTTCAGACCGCAAAATTCGCATTTATGGAGTATGTTCTGCCGCTGATTTTCGAAAGCCGCAGCGGGCAACAGCTGCTCGGTTGGGATCTCCCCGATAAATGGATAGATCGCGAAGGCGGCGTCAAAGTGGCGGAATTTGTAGGTGCTTTTAAGGAGACAGTCAGGGACTATCCGAGACGGCGTGTCGCGGTTGCAGTCGGACCGACAAGCGAAGTGATCCGTGAAGAAGAATTCAGGGATTCCGACTCTCCAATAGATATCCTGATTCATTTTGCCTTGCATTGGAATATCGAAGAATCCTTGCCTGACCAGCTTATTGAAGTATCGGTAGGAGACCCAAAGAAAAACGAGCCGGGAATCATTCGCATCGCAATTGATCTTGCAAGCGAGCCTATCCCGAACGACCAGCTCGAAAATATCATTGATTCAAGCTATCTTACTCCGCTCGGAATCCTCTATCTTAT
>CAZIKS010000110.1:0-2000 GCA_964539795.1 uncultured Pirellulales bacterium | reverse complement strand
GCCAGATCCACAGGACATTCGAACAGAATCATGACAGGCTTGAGGGCTTTTTCGACCGTATAGAAGAACAACTTGAAGCTGAATCGACAAATTCACAGAAAATAGAAGTGAACCTAACCAATTCCCGGCAGGTCTCTGGGCTTAAGACGCCTCCGGCAGCATCTTCAAAGTGGTGTTCTGATCTGAATACCTACATAGTTGCAAACCTCAGCGCAACAGTAGAGGATATCAAAAAGGAATGCACTAATATTAAGCAGAAGGTAAACCGCGCAATCTCAGAATTTGCCGCCAACAGAAAAGGCAATCCCCTTGAAAAGATAAAAAGGCTTCAGGATGGCTGGAGTGCGCATAGCACATTGAATGGTCAGGTAAAAAGCGTCCAGGCCGATGTGCAACAGCTAATGAAGCATTTGGATGATTACGATCAATGGCGGAAATTGCTAGCCAGGTCAGATGACTTGCATAAACAACTCATGGAGATGAAAAAGGACGAATCGCACCGAACAAAGACCAATGAACTCGTAGGAGAGACAGAAAAGGTATGGGATGATATATCAGATCTGCTTCGCACGAGGAATGTGAGCGGTCTTGGCAGCTACAAGCAGTATTTCAAACAATTAGATGAGATTGATACTGATCGTAAGAAATATTTGCAGGAATTGAAAGGGGCGTTTGAGAAGATAAAAGACCAAGTGAACACCTTTCTTACAGATGTCGGACTAGGAGCTGAGGGCCGTGTCAATGTTGTATTCAATCCGGATGATAGCAAAGGCTGTTATTCTCAGCTCTATAATCAGGCACTAGATCAGCTGACGCGCATTGGCAAAGCTGAATCCGAAGACCTTTCAAGCAAGAGACTCGAACTTCTGTATGCAAGCAATGTTTTGGGACGTGTCTCCAATGAGGAAGTATCCCCTGTATTGGGAGAACTGGAACAATGCGAGACATCTCTAAAAAGTATCATGACAAGTCTTACTGCTGAATGGATTGAAGAGGTCATAAAGAAAGATGAGGAACCTCAGCCAAAGGAATCAGAAGTGAAGGGGGTCATAACCAAGACCCGTGATTCCCTGAAAGAAGTACGAAGGATAATAATCGAGAAAACACGGCCCGGCAAAGAGGGAGAGGTAAGCAAAGAAGCAGGTGAGATGCTGAAATTAATACCTGATAAAGAGACTGTTGATCTAAAGCAGCTGGTTCTCAAGATGATGAAAAAGGACCAACCTCCAGCCGACATTTTGGAGCCTGCACTGAAGTATCTAAGCGAACTTTTCAAAAAAGACAAAGTCCAGATAAAAGTGGAGCTACCGCGCAGATGATTCAAGAGAACCGAGCCGAAATCGGGTCAGGTGTTTGCAGGCTTTCAAAGGCAATCGATGCTTATCCTGCGGCCTTTATAGGCAATCGGCTTAATCTTTTGTTTCTTGATGATGCATATCCAATATATGGTTCTCGCTATTTTTTGAGACAAATTGACAGTCTGCAGCTTCAAGAAGAACGCAGGGAATTTCTTTTGGGAGAACGGGAGGGATGGCCTTTCCCTACCATACAGGTTGAAGACCGCCCGGACCCATGGGATGTCTCAGAAGCCTTGTTTGAACATTTTGAGCATGCTGATAAAATCCTTCCCACACAGGGGGACATAGGCCAGATCCTTGTCAATGAGGCATTGAAGGATGATTCAGATGTCATTGCGCTAATCATTGTTGATGGCCTGTCCTATTACGACCTCCCTGAAGATATTGAGGCAATGCCCTTCTTGGTGAGGGGGGTTTCGATTACAGATTTCGGCTTTAGGGATGTCATCGGAAAGCCATCTGTATCGCAGCGCCTCTTCTCTGAAGGCTACCGGAATCAGATCGCTCTTACGTTCTTTGATAAAGACAGCAGTCCGCTGTCAGCCGACCTTCACTCGACTTTCGGCGCTTCACAGCTCAATCGCATCAATTCGATTGAAGAAGGGATCGATATCATAAAGAGCGCTAAAATCTGGCGTGGGT
>CAZIKS010000109.1:0-12411 GCA_964539795.1 uncultured Pirellulales bacterium | reverse complement strand
GGTCCGGTTCCTTTTCACTGAAGAACCCGGCCTTGCCTTGAGGGATATCTAGCATCTCTGCCAGCTTTGATGAGTCGACTCCCGGTTCAAGCGCTGGGTTAAGGATAACCATGTCTACAGCTAAGGTGCTCTCCTTATCATCCTCGGTCTTATACCTGAGAGTCAGTTTTTCTCCTGGGGTTGAAACTTCAGTCACGATAGCCCGGATAAAATCAACTCCGCTTTCCTTAACCTCTTCGTAAAACTTCTGATAGGCTTTGCCTGGAATACAAAGATCAGAGTAAAATTGAGTTATCTTTACTTCAGGCGACTTCTTCTTAAAGAAGTGCGAAAGCTTAAGCGAGGCCATACAGCAAACCGAGGAGCAATAGCCTTTCTCTTCCCGTCCTACGCAATGAATAATGGCTACCGACTCAGGAGGCTTACCGTTTTTGAGGAGGATCTGCCCCTCAGTGGGTCCGTTAGAGGCGCACATTCTTTCAGCTTCCATAGCGGAGTAGACATCACCGAGTTTCCCATACCCGTACCGTGTAGTTTCGCTAAGGTCAAATGATTCGAAGCCGGTGGCAATAACAATAGCTCCAACCTTAAGCTGGAGCTCCTCGTCCTGCTGGCTGAAGTCGATAGCTTCGAACACGCAACTTTCCTGGCAGGCTTGACAACTCTGTCCCTTGAAATGCAGACAGTTATCAGTGTCAATGACAGGGACGTTGGGGAGAGCCCCGGCACAGGGAACGTATATTGCCTTTCTTTTTGAGAGCCTTTCTTCAAATTCGTTGTCTATCTCTACCGGACAGGGCTCATAGCAGGCACCACATCCAATACAGTTTTCCAGGTCAACATATCTCGCCTTTTTCTTGATTCCTACCGAAAAATCTCCGGCGGAACCGCTGACGGATTCAACCTGGCTGAGTGTCAATAGCTCAATGTTTTCATTAGCCAGTAGCTCCTGCTGTTTCGGGGCTATCATACAGGTAGCACAATCCATGTTGGGGTATACCTCTTCAAACTTGATTACATTACCACCGATATACGAAGCCTTTTCAACGAGGTATACCTTTCTCCCCGAGTTAGCCAGTAATAAGCTTGCCTCAATACCAGCAATACCACCCCCGATGACCAGCACCGGAGTGTTTTGTTCTTTATTGTTCATCTCGCTTTCACCATTCATAGTGAAATCTTCTTCCTCATAGGATTGGGGCCCATTTCCCTAATATGCTCGGCAAATTCGTTAGTTACCTCTTTGAATCTTTTCCCTTCTGATGCCGATACCCAGGCGAGCATAAGCCTTTCCGAATCCAGCCCCAGGGTCTCAAGGGTTTTCTTCAAAAGGGCGAACCTGCGGCGAGCGTAGTAATTCCCTTCTCTATAATGGCAATCACCGGGGTGGCATCCAGCAACAAGCACACCGTCGGCTCCGTGCAGGAGCGCAGTGGCGACAAGAACCGGGTCAACTCTGCCAGAGCACATCACTCTGATAACTGAGAGCTCCGAAGGGATTTCCTGCTTCGTTGCCCCGGCGAGGTCAGCGCCGGCATAGGAGCACCAGTTACAAAGGAACCCAACTATTCTGGGTGTGAATCCTTCCTCCATAAATACCCCCGGGTTAGAATTGAATTTGTGCCTTAAACTTCCCCCCACCTTCATCCACGCAGAAAAGCAGGGTCTTTTTTGTCTTGGTGCACCATACCGGCAGATCCTTGGGGAAGGACTCGCAGTCAGCCAGCACCTCTACAGTATCTCCAGGAGGAATCTCCTTGGCCATCGCGGCTAATTTGAGCACTGGTTGGGGACACTTAAGCCCCAGGACATCCAAAGTGTGTACTGCCATGTTCGTCTCCTTTTTAAAACATTGTGTTCTAGAAAGAGAAGGTTAACTGGGCGTCACTAACTTCGCCCAGGAACGAGGTTGCCCCCGTTATTTCCACCTCCTCCCTCAAATCCTCTGCCTTTAAATCATTAACCCCTAATACAAGCTCGCAGACTATAATTTTGCCTCCCAAAACACAGAAACCCTCATATAGTTCCATTAAATCCGGCATCCCTTTGCGGCCATTCATCTTCTCAAGCTCGCCTTTCACCATAGCTGGTGCCCCACCAACGGTGAAAAATATAACCACGTCGTCGCCACATGCCGCAGCGGCAGAAGCCAGAATGAAGGTTGCGAAAACACTGCCTGGTTCGGCACTGTTACAGGTAATTGCTGTTTTAGCCATACTGTACCCCCTTTTTTAAGTTCTTATGTTACCGAAACCTGGTTGGTGACAGCTAGTCACTGCCTACCCTAATTAGCTCATCTAGGAGTTCAAGAATCTCGAGCGCTTCCGGCTCGCTGATAATCGTCGTTGCATGACCGTTCCGTAATGACACGTAATCCCCAACCCTGACCTCAGGGGTGAGGAAGACATCAATCTGACGGGGCTGACCATCTACCTCGGCTATCGCTCCACTACCATATATCGATGTTACCAATGCCGGAATAGCTATGCACACCACTGTAGACCTCCCTCAACTACTAATCATGTAGCAGATAGGCAATGTTGTCCCTGCCTCCTCTTAAATGGGCTCGGCCCGAGCTGCTTTATCGTGTGTGTGAAACTCTGGACTATGTCAACTACCTTTGAATCTTCAGATGCTGATATCCATTCCAGCCTGAGTCTATCCTTGCCGATACCTACACTATCCAAGAAGGGGCTTAACCCGATGACTCTTCTTCTGGCATTCAAATTACCTTTCTGGTAGTGGCAGTCTCCCGGCAGGCAGCCGCAAATCAGTATGCCGTCCGCGCCAGCAATAAATGCCTCCAGTATGAATCTCTCGTCTATCCTGCCTGAGCACATCACCCGTATCACCCTTAAATTGGGGGGGTATTCTGTTTCTGAGGTGCCAGGTAGATTACCACCAGTATAGGAACACCAGTTACAGAAGAAACCTACTATCTGCGGCTCGAATTCACCCACTATCTGATACTCCAGACACGAACTTACAGCTGGATTAGCTATTGTGCAATGCGACAATAATGCTATAATATAGATTAGTGATGTTACCCAAGGATGTATAATACCCTACGGGGGTATCATATGTCAATAGTTTGGATTAGAACAAATTACGTGGGGAGGTGGAAATGGCTGAGAAAGTAACATCCAAAGAGACACTAGTCAAGCGTCTTAAAAGAGCTGAGGGCCAGATTCGAGGTGTCCAGAGGATGATTGAAAATGATCGTAAATGCGAGAGTATCATCACCCAACTGGCGGCAGTACGCTCTGCTATTGAGGGTGTTACTGGCCTCATACTAGAAAATTGTACAAGAAGTTGCTTCGAAGATGGGACGGCACCTGAGTATGACGATATTGAGTCTCTGGTACGGGCTATCGCTATCTGGGGCAGAATACATGTCGGCGACTAGGCGTAGATTGGGCGCATATCGATAACAAAGTATGCTCTTCAGAGTTTGCACAAATGGGAAAATCTATCTAATCACTTCTTATTTCCTATTGCTTCTTAAATTTACCTGCTGGCTTCAGCAATAAACACAGCGCTGTTATGTTGGTGTTAGCTAAGAAAACCTATAAGCGCGAGCAGATTATCGACAAATTTAACAAATCGTCAGAAGGTGCAATTGGAATGATTATCAGCTTCATTTAGTGATCAGATTCTGCAGGGCATGCTTGAACTTAAAATTCAGCTTGTCGTTCACACACTTCACGCATACAAAGCTCACTACCTACGTCTGCCAGACGGCAATCTTCTGCGGATGAGCGAATTGGGATATGAAGCTCGACTCTGCGATATGGCTCTGGTTAGTGCTGCAGCGAATTGGGATGGGTTTACTGGGAATATAGTGCGATCTGTTAGAGCAAGCGATCACTCATTCAGTGAACAGCAGCTTCGTCAAAAGTTGAGGCAAACGAAAAGCTACAATTGCATCGTAGAGCCATTAGCTCGAAGACACTGCATCGTTCATAATACTGGGCGAGTCGACAAAGACTACAAGAGGGTTGTCTCTTCTTCACTATCTATTGGAGATTCCCTTCATACCGACATAGATTACTTGAAGGGAGCTTCTGCAAGCTTCTTTCAAACGGCTATTAACTTGGTAAACCTCTTGGTGGGAGATGGACTACTTGGAGAAGACCATCAAATGACCATAGGTGAATTTCAACATGATCCCCATCTGGAGTATGAATCACAGATTAAACTTGAGGGGAGTAAAATGGACGAAAATAAAAAGCAGTTCTTGGAAGCAATGAAAATGTCAGAAAATACTTTTGACCAATTACCATCTGACGCTTGGTTCTTGTCGAGAGGATTTCCCCCTGAGAAAGTTAGGCTTACATTTAAATGTGTTGAAGCGCCAGTCACTTTTGGAGATTGGACGGCAATTACGCTTTCGGCAAATGACTTCTTCAAGCTAGCAACAATGATACCAAAACTTGCAGAAGATATGAAGAAAAAATGAGATGAGAAAGAACTTCGTGGGGATAAGCGGCAAGACTCAGTATGAAAAGATAAACTGACCGTGGATAATACTGTAGGCGTCTGCGATGAAAATGCTGGTTATATTACTTCACTCCAATGAGTCCGATACATTAACCATCCCCAACAAGCGCTACAATACAAAACCGCGCTTTGCTAATACTTTTCCCCAAGCATGCGCCTAAAATGCAGTAATCTTGCATTGTGGTGCTTCTAAACTAAGGCTTGCTGTGGGTATTGAAAAGCGCTGTTATCAGGTGTACTGTAAAGACCTACGATAGAATATCATATACGATGTGTGGGGAATGAAGTTATGCGAGTTCATTTCAGGCCTAGAACTAAATTGGGTAAACGTTCAGCTTGGCTGCTTGTCACTCTTGCTGTATTAATGGGTGTGTTCAGAATTAATCTTTTGTTAGGACAGCGAGGTGGTGATACGTTCTTCAGTAATCCCTCCCTAGCTATCCCGATGCTTCTCGCTGGGATCAGTGGGATAGCTGCCTTCATAACTGGGCTCATAAGCATAATAAGGGAAAAAGAACGGTCTGTTTCTGTATATCTGGCTGTCGCCGTCGGCCTTATCGTGTTGATTGTCGTACTCGCTAACATTATTTCCCCTCACTAAAAAACATAAGGCACAGCTACTAATTCCAACTCCCTATTTGCAAAACCGCACCCCAAATATCCAAAACCATAAAAAGCATTATGCTTGTGCTGAAAATGCAGTAATCTTGTATTGTGGTGCTTGCTAGGGGTATTGACAGTAGGTTCAAACAAAGTTATATTCTAGTTTGCCACGAAATTAGACAATACATATAGGGTAGCCATTGACTAGGAAACATAGAATCTTAGCAATACTCGTTCTACTGCTCGGTTGCTTGTTGTTCGCTTACCCAGTCTTTGCTCAGGATACTAAGCATATTGACCAACATGGCGGAGTCGTGGGCGGTCATTCCGAATCAATACCATTTAGTATGGAAGTTGGAGAAATGATTCAGGGTGAATTCATAGCGGAGAGAGAACCCCTAAGATTAAGTGTAGCTGATTTTTCAGGTAACAGTATCCACAATTTTGGAGAATGTGGTTCACGTTGCGGTTTTTATTATGCCGCTCGTGACGATGGTCAACACTACCTAGTAGTAACACACCCCAACCCGATGTCAGTCGGAGCCAGTGGTTATCAAATCGACGCTGATATTTTCCCCTCTGAATTTCCACCTGGCACTGGCTCAGGACAAAACGTAACACACGATGTAACAAGAGTGTCCACTTTTCCAGCCTGGGGAATAGCGATTATTATTGTTGTAGTCGCGATTATAGTATTCAAATTTACTAGGAGAAGGCACCGACCTAGTAGTCGCCCTTACGATGATGATTCTGATTACTACGATGATGACAGAGGTCCGCGAGATATCTACATTCATCGCAGATCAGTGAGATGTCCAGATTGTGGTGGAACGGGCTCAGTACCCAGCTTATATATACCTCGTACAAGAGTGAAATGTAGAACCTGTGATGGAACAGGAAGAATTTACGATTAACACCTGAGATGGCAGTAATATGAAGCAACAAGATGTTTACATCGTTATCTAAATCACGCTGAAGTCAATTATCTAGACAAATGCTATGTCCCTCTCCATCCTCCCATAAATAAAATCTCAAACTCTCCTCAAACCCCAACCTTCCGATGTCTTACCAACAAACACTTGCGCCTAAATACAAAACCGCGCTATGCTAATACTTTTTCCCAAAGCATGCACTGAAAATACAGTAATCTTGTATTGTGGTGCTTCTAAACTAAGGCTTGCTGTGGGTATTGACAATCACTATTTGCGGTTATAAGGTAAAACCTAAGATAGATTACATATATGAATCAATACTAACGACGCGCAATATCGTAACTGAGTAAATATAGGGAGAGAAGACAATGACAAAGAAGGGGAAGCCTAAAGCAAAGCAAGGGGAAACAAGGGAAGACATCGGGGAGTTGATAGAGCTCCTTGAATATTACACCCATGATCCCGATAAAAGGGACAAAGTTGCAGACAAACTTACAAAGATTGGGAAACCAGCAGTAGAACCTCTCATCCAGGCTCTTCTAGCAGATGCCGATTTGTTGGGACCTCCTATGGGACGCCGGGTAGCTGTTGCTCGGATTCTCGCACGAATTGGAGATCAGAGGGCAGTGGAGCCCCTCACTCAAGCTTTGGAGGACAAGGGTAGTGGTGATCTTCGAGGGCAAGCAGCCTGGGCTCTTGGCAACATAAGGGACAAGGAAGCAGTGGAACCCCTGATCGACGCCTTAAAAGATGACGACTGGCTTGTTCAAAATAGTGCAGCAGAGGCTCTTGGGATGATAGGGAATGAAAGAGCAGTCGAGCCTCTCATTAAGGCCTTGAAGTACAAATCGGATGGTTTAGTTCGACAGCAAGCTGCACTGGCTCTGGCAGCGATAGGAGATAGCCGAGCAGTAGAACCGCTCACAAGGGCTCTTAATTATAAAGATAATGGTGTTCGAAAAGCTGCTAAAGAAGCTTTGGAGAAGCTCAAGGGAATCAAGGGTTGAAAAAGCGAGTGAAAAAAAGCATATCAAACGGTGCAACAAACAGCGCTTCACTATGTCCAAATTGAGCCCCTCGGAACTTATAAAACTCGAATCAACTCCGCATTGTTACTTAATAGACTGATACAACCTCAAGCTCTCCTCAAACCTCACTGACCTCGTATACCTCAGCACCATGTCCAGGCTCTCCCAGCCACCCAGCCTCATTATATGCTCCACATCCAAACCAGCCCTGTGCAGATTAGACGCGAATGTCCGCCTGAAGGTATGTGGATTACAGGGTAAGCCAGTCTTTTCCTGAAGCCGATACAGCATGATTTGGATGCCTCTACGTTCCAAGCCCCAAATATTTTTGCTAACCTTACTAACTTTATTAACCCTAGGCATTTGACCAAGCAAATCCGCTGTCCTCTTGGTAAACGGCGCCTTCCGCTGCTTACCACCTTTTCCCCAGACAGTGACTATCATGTTCTCAAGATCGATATCGCCTTCTCTAATGTTCAGTAACTCATTAAGCCTTATGCCACTATCAGCAAACAGACTGATAATAGCCTTGTCCCTCACATTCTCAGCACTGGCAATAAGATAATCGACTTGCTCAGGCTTTAGGCTAGGTAGTATCACTTTAGTCATCTTGGGAGGATCGACTCTTGTGATTGGATTATCATAAATATAACCTTGCCGGTATAGCCAATTGCAGAAGGCCCTGATAGCTCGGTAATAAGCGTTACGGCCATTATTGCAGCTGAGATTAGCTAAGAAAGAGTTGATATCGCCTGGGGTTAGGTCATAGTTGTCGATGAAAGGTTTGAGGCAACATTCGTAAAACTCAGTAGTGCGCGGGGATATGCCTTGCCGCCTGGAATTAAGAAACTCATCAAGGAACTTGGCACTAGGTGATAATTTGGTAGGCCGTACAGGTCTCGAACCTGTGACACCCTGATTAAAAGATACAGGTCTACTGTAAAGCCTAGTGCTACTGGGTGATATTTAGTACCGTTCTCTTCCTATCCTCAAACCTATTTAAAGCCTTAGAGTATCATCCAATATGGTTCTGTGCTAATCACTTCGTTAGCAAAAATGTTAGCAACATCATCCCTATAGCTCATTGTATTAGTTGCAATTTCGATGTGCTGTTTATTTCACATTTTGGCTTATTATGTGATTATCCCCAGGAATGGGAGAAAAGATTTAGAGCTTGCCATTCTGAATCTGTTAGGTCTTAAGTCTGGTAACCATTTCGTCACATTTTTGGCTGATCTTCTGGTATTCAGTTTCCCATGCTCCTGATTCCTCGTGGACAATGGCTCTGAACATATGGAGCGCACTCAGTACAATCTGCAGTACGCCTAGAATCGCTGCATTTCCCACTTTCAAACTCTGCAACCCACCGAACATATAGTCTAATCCGACTCTTTCGTCGAGATCTTTTCCCCCGTAGCGAATTTGAAACGATTTCAAGTTCGGGTGCACGACTTTGCAAAGAGATTTATAGTATTTGCCAAGACGTCCGTGAAGCTCTCTACTTTTATCGGGATCCTGTTCCAATTTACTTAATTCTTCGCGTATTTTCGATGGCCGGATCTCTTCACCAGATAGAAATCTACGAGCAAAATTCTCATCGTGAAAAAAGACGCAACAGCTGGAAATTCGTTCAAAGCAACTTCTCAATAAATCACGAACTTCTGGGTAATAACCTAACAAAACCCCGTGTCTTGCAAGAAGAATATAGTTTAGGGTAGCCCCTAACAGTGCCATCGCTGCTTGATTAGAAATGTTATTTTCCCATTTATCTACAAGGCGATAAGCTGCCTGAAGTGATTCCACATATAAGATAATTGCACTATCCAATAACTTAATTACATCGAGTTCCGATTCTGATCTATTATAGTTATTTTTGTCATCTCTGAGGATATGCTTGAAAACATCTGCGGCTGATAATTTTAGAAAATCGTTAGTTAAATGCCATATCTCATTTGCCATTATTAAGCCCCAACACATATAGATTACACCGACACCAGTTTACCATAATAATTCTAGGAAGCGATGGGTTTTGTTGGTCATTGCACGATTTGACGCGTTGTTCAATACCGAAGCATCATACTCTATTTATTTCATCCCTATTCCATCTCTTGACGAATGGGTGTATAATACCAGCGTACTAGATTTAGAGAGGAGGTGATGCTATGATGTGAGCCCGGAGGGACGCCTTTCGAGGGATTCTGAAGGGGAAAGCCGTAAGCGGCTTTTTGGTTAATATGAGGAATAACCTTATCTCCAGCGAAGAGATGGAACGGAGGTTCTGTTTTTGTATGTTTGGAGAATAAGCAATATCCTAAGGAGGATAAAATAAATATCAATGAAAAGTAAAAGAATAGCTAAAATACTAGGCGTAGGCCTCTCCGTCGGTCTCATTTTTGCTCTGATTGGCGCTGTGTTTGCTGCCCCGGTGGCGGCGGGCGAGATGAAATGGACCATAGTCAACACCCCGAGCTGGGAAGACTTCGAGATTTTCCCGAACTCGGACATCCTTGACTATGCCATTGATGGTGATGACGGGGAAACCGCCTATGCCGTCGTAGCTGCCCCCAACATCTGGCTCGGAACCAATGACAGTCACAGCTCGGCGGAGTGGTCTACCTTTGAGGACACAGGAACCTACTCGGCGCTGCTTGATAAAGATGGTGCCGGAGCGGACGGCAGCACCCACGTGCAGTTCGATCCCCATCAGTTCAATCTCCAGGAGGGGATAACGCTTGCCCACCTCCAGGCTGATTTTGGCGGTCCATCTGCAGACGAGTGGAGCTTCCGTCACTGGCTGGAAGACACCGGCGTGACCAATGGTCCACAGTTCGAGCTGCGCTTCGAGGACCCTGATAGTGACGCCTGGGTCGAGATAACGGCGGTAGGTCTGCAAAACTACCAGGGAACAAATGCCTGGGTTACGGAGACGCTGAGCGATACCACGGACGCCGGATACGGCGGTGTTGATGAAAGTGGTGACTCGTTCTTTCATTGGGGCCCCCTGACTCCACTCAGTGGCATTTTAGCCGCAGTTAACACTGACTCTGATGATAGTGACGCCAGTGATTGGGTGCTGTCCAGGGTTCGAGTCGAGCTCTGGGAGGGTAATCTCGATCAGTACTGCTACATCGACACCGTAGTCATTGACGGCTGCGTCTGCGTCCCGATAGAGCCGCGCATAATGCTGCTCAAGACGGACGACGGTGGGGTCACCTGGACCAACCTCACGGCTGCTGTCCTGGCTGCCAGCAATCTGCCGGAAGACTTCATAGCTCTAAGCTATGTAGACGTTGCCCCGGACGACAAGGACTGGCTGGCGGTAGTCGGTACTGACTATACCGGTACGCCGATGGTGGTCGCTTCCCGAGACGGCGGTGACAACTTCTCCTATACCGGTGATATGCTGGACGGTTCCGTAGCCATGACCTATGTCTATGACATAGCCGTATCCATCGAGGTGGACGACATCCACAACATCGCCGTTGCCGGCATGAACGATAATTCGCCCGATGATCGAGGCACCATATTCCGACTCAAGGCGGGCACCTGGCTCACCGGAGCCTGGGAAGATACCTCGGATTACCTCGGTTGGGATGCCGGTCTCGGCGTCGACTTTTATACCGAGGGGGTTGTCGCCTGTGCCTTCTCGCCCAACTTTGACCTTGACGATACCATTGTCTTCATCGGTATAGTTACTGATGATGACAGCGCTCATGGTTCGCCCTATCTCCAGTCGGGTATCTGGGAGGGCAGCGGCGGCACCTGGAACAGTGAAGCCGCCTTCCCGAACGCCATCGAAATCAAGTCCGATGGTAATACCCTGCTAACCGGCATTTACATGAGGAGCTGCGGTCTGGCGCTGCCCGAGGACTACGACGGCACCGACCCGGGAGCCAGGTCAGTATTCCTCTATGCAGACGCCTTCAACGATGTCAGCAAGCTGGTGGGCGGCTATGTATTCCGCGTTGACAACTCCGCGGTAAGCCTTACCTGCAGCCCGCCCGGAGACCCGCTGCTGGCATCAATCGACGTCCACGGTGACGCCGACACCGGCAAGCTCATGATCGGCGAGTACATGCGGTGGGACAACGACGCTACTAGCCCGGAACAGGGCCTACCACTCATGTTCGACTGCTGCTCTGGCGTCCGGGTATGGCACACCGAGGAGATTGACTTCTGCTGTCCGCAGTGGGACGGCTGCTGCAAGGACCCCTCGGGTCCCTACATGGCCCTGGTGAAGTACACCCCGGACGGCGACAAGGAATACGCCGCCACCAGTGGCACTCTTGATATGGAGTTCCCGGGCATAGAATTCTTCGGTGGCAAAGGCGACGAGTCAGCCTTCTCGGTAAGCTGGGACGACGCCGTTTCCTTTAACCAGCTGAGCCTGATTGACACCGATATCGACTTTCTCTCCGACGTCGCCGTCTGCCCCGACTGCGGCACAGTCTACCTCTCCACCATCAATGATTGGTCTACAGATGACTGCGAAATCTGTTACTGCGACAGCGTCTGGCGGAGCTACGACGACGGAGACACCTGGGAGAGAATCTTCCACGGCAACTGGTCAGACGGTCAGTACCAGCAACTCTTGCTGAGACTGCCCTGTGATGCCATCGAGGACTGCTGCGACCAGGACCCGGTAGCCCCCAGCGGCACCGTATATCTGGGTATCCGGGACACCGACGAGATATACTACAGCCGCGACTGCGGTCAGTGCTGGAACAACCCGCCCGCCACCAAGGAACTCATCAAGGACTTTGCCGTGGAGAGCGAGAACATTGTCTACGTCCTCGATGAGGACGGCGGCGTCTCCAAGTCCACCCAGTACGGACGGCGCTGGAGCACCCCGGTCGATACCAAAGTCGGTTCGGGGCACACCATCGCCGCCTGCTGTGAGGAGGGCTTTGTGGTTGTCGGCGGCGTTGCCGGCGGCAAGGTAGCCTGGTCTGACGACGGCGGCGATAGCTGGACCCGGACCGATGCCCTGCCCGCTGCGGCGACTCATAACGTTCACGTTGCCTGTGACCCGGTCTGCGAGAACATCATCTACGCTGCGGTTTGGGCTGAAGGTGGAGGCATCTACCGCACCGACGTCACCGACGGTTCCTGGGATGACCTGGCACCGCTGCCTTACGGCTACACCGGCATCGTGGTGGCGCGCGAGGGCACCCTGTATGCCTCCACCAGCTCAATCTCCGTAGAGACCGGTGGTGGCTCTTATATCTTTGAGGACTGCAAGGGCAGGAAGCTGGCCGACGACACACTCAACGCCGATGAGACCTACAGCGGCGTGGCGCGCAACCTGACGCCGTGTGATACCGCCTGCTGCGGCACCGAGGACTGGG
>CAZIKS010000108.1:0-12454 GCA_964539795.1 uncultured Pirellulales bacterium | reverse complement strand
GGACCCGACTACTCAGAATATCATCTTGAATTACCTGCAACAGTAGAACAGATTTTACAGTGGATAAAAACTCAACCACCTATATCTATATATTTAGATGATGGGTTAAAAAGTTATCATCGGAGCCATCACCCGGCTTTTGAAGATTTAAAAACACCAAAAACAAGAATTACAAGAAGTTGGCGTAGAGGATTACCGGAAAAAGCTCATTTCATTGAGGAGCATTGGGGATATATGTACCGGAACCCTCAACGATTTAAATTTATCGAAGATGCTCCGGAAGAACTGAAAAAGTACATTGGTATCAGAACAGAAAGTGGGACGATCCGAAGGGATCATTATATTGATTCAGAGCATAATTACATTCGTGTTAGAAATATATGGTGGATACTACGAAATGATCAATGGGAAAAGGAGCGTGAATACTTTAATATTGAAATGGCCCGGCTTCCTTCTGGGCACTGGTATGAAACCAAACGCAAATTAATCACATATCCAAATCCTGAAAAGGGCTATAGCAAAGGGGAATCTAACTATATAATAGATATCAAATTGTTTGACGAAGATGATTTCCCGCTCGATACATTCAATGGAGAAAAGTTGTTAGAAGGTGCTGAGATAGAAACTTATTGATAAATTACAACTCAAACAACTGTGATTTATACAAGGCCGGGCTATGGTGCTCGGCCTTGTTCTTTTGTCTCTGGAATAAATTCAATTAAATCCCCGGGGCTGCACTTGAGTACTTTACATAACGCCTCTAACGTCGAAAACCGTATCGCACGCGCCTTATTGGTTTTAAGTATCGAAAGATTATTTACCGCAAGCCCCGTCGCCTCTGACAAATCCTTAAGCTTCATCCGCCGATCCAAAAGAACATAATCAAGCCTGATATTTATCATTTGCAAAGCCTCCCTTGGATCAACAATTTGTGCTCGTCTATAATTGGGATTATACGTTTCAACAATTGAGCTATTCCAATTAATATCAAGGCTTTAGCAGCAAAATATATCATGTTAATAATAGAGTAGGATAGGAATATTATTTGTCCTTCCCGGTCCGAGTTTCTCAGATAGCACACAAAGTGAACAATGTGTATTGTTGATACAATTAAAGTTAAAACAACATAAGTATAGATGAGTTTGTCGCCATGACGCAAAACTAATCCAGGTTTATAATTAGAGTCAAACTGGTATCGCATTAATTGGGCCAGGTCAATTCCCAGTAGGCCAAGGAATATTAATGTTAAACAACTCAAAGATGTATTTTGTAATATTTCTTCTTTAATCCATAGGTCAGAAGTTCTTGCCAAAACAACTAAAATAACAGGACTGCAAAGGCTTAAGACCAATAGAATCCATCCTGAGAGTCGAAGGACTGTATAGTAGAATTTTAGAAGTTCCTTGTTTTTTTGAATAAAAGTATTCATATCGATCTCCTTTCAAACCAGCGTCCGTGATTCTTCAATCATTGGTAATAAACGCCTTAACATCTCAGCTAATCCCAACAGCAAAAGGAGTTCTACTAAGATAAATGCAGCCAGGAGTATTAAACGCAGAGGAAAATCATAAGGCTCGTTAAAATGGGTAATCACATCTGTCGCACCCCTCCAGCTCCAATAGCCAATCAGGACCGCAGTGTACACATAGAGCAACTTGTCTGCATTACGCAAAATCCAGCCGGGCTTGCGGTCTGGTTCAAGCAGGTACCTGATAAATTGCGCCATACCAAGAACAAGTAAACTCATAGGAAGTCCATGGGTAAACGTTCCCCATGGCACATCGTGATGCCAGTAGCGGTAAAACTCTTCCCCGTCACCAATTCGCGTGGCCAATGCGAAAGAATGACCGGCTGCTGCCAGAGATGCCAGGGATAGCAACAACCAGCCGCCAATCCGCATCACCCGGTAATAGAGCACCAGCATCTTTCTGTTTTTCTCAATAAATGTCTGTATCATAATTTTATCTCCTTAATAAGTTACATGTAATTATTAACGATTATCGTGTATTTGTCAACCATAAAAATAGATTTTTTCATTTTTTTTTGTTTTTTAGCATTTTTTTTAAGGAAATCGCAAAAAAACAGCCTTTTTGACACTAAAACAGGCGATTGAGATATGTAAAAAATCCGCAGCGTCCGTTCTGTTTTTGGGTCTGTTAGATATCGGAAGATCCGCTGCTGATCTGGAAGTTCAAGCAACTTTACCCCTTGCCCATTCTAACAACTCGCCACTATTACCTTCAGCTTTACGGGTTGATGGAACACAGGCTCAACATTCGTATATAGCTTATTGGCCGGATTTGGCGAAGAGTGTTCATCAAAACCAGGCAGGAAAAAAATGATGGAGGACTTTTTTTATCTTACTGCGGGAAACACTGTGTAAATGTGGCAGCGAAAATCTCATCTTGGCTGCTGATACCACATCGGCGATGCCTAACTGCTCAATTAAACGATTCAAATGATGACACTTAATGCCGAGCATTCTTGCGACAAATTCCTCACTTGGGTTTGCATAAGAGATAAAGGTCTTGGTAATAATCCTTCCTCTTACTTCGTCAAGGGTGGGCAATATCTCTTTTGGGTAAGCCTCCGTCTCGGCGAATATAATGTTGTAAGGCAGCGTATCTAATTGAATTTCCTCTCCCAGAGTTAATTCGTAGGCGCGTTCCATAGCTTTGGCAAGTTCACGTACGTTACCGGGCCAGGAATAATTCAGAAGAAGCTTCTTCGCGTCCGAGATTAGAACTTTGTCCGGACCGTTATGAAGGTTGGCCTCTCGTGCCAGGAAGTATTCCGCCAAAGATACAACATCTTCCTTTCGCTCCCACAGTGGTGGGTCTTCGATATCTGCTACATCCGGCTGAAAGTAGAAGCCGGTACTAAGCTCTTTCAACCTCCTGTTAGGGCTGTACAGGCCTCCGATAATCGTGTAAACTCTCAGGGAATCCCCGTTGTCTTCATATATACCTCGATAGATGGTAGCCTGGCCGGTTATCTCTGCCAAAACATCAAAGGCATAGTCGATATTGCGCTGCAAACCTTTGACATTAGCAATTAATTCTTTTCCTCCGACAACTATGCAGGCAGCCGCTTTGGTTGTGGATAAATCGAATTCGCCGGCAAGCATTGTCTTCTCTAAGTTGTTCTTCACTGCCTTTGATATCGCAAACTTGTCATCAAATTCCTCAACTTTGGTTACGCCCATCATCGCGCATCCGCCGGACTTCATAATGCTCTGATACTTTACAGAATCAAAAGAAATATACTGGCTGCTCAAAACGCTAATCCTGTTGAAAGTATCGAACAGATTTGCAACACTGCTGTTTATACTGGACCAGAGTAAATTTGCTGTCATTCCTGGGTACATCTTGTTGATTCTGTCGTTGTCCACAATGATTAGAGGCGATATTTTCCCCTCTGTTGCCATTTGGCTTAACTCGATAGCAACTTTATATGCATTTTCGGCTACCAGCGGCGAACCGACTTTACCTGCTGCAGGTAAAGTCATCACTACTCCAACCTTCTTATTTGGATTGTCCAGGCCTATATATCGGGCGTACCTTTTAGCCGCCTCAATCAACCCGACAACGCTGCCGCTGCCCGTTCCGCCTCCTGCCCCGAAACTTATCATGATATGGTCGATTTGAGTGCCGAATGTCTGTCTCGCAAGGTGCAGAATATCCTGCTTATACTTCTGGATTGCTTTTGCACCTCTTTCCATGTTCCGCCCTGTACATTCTTTGCCTACGTCCACTAAGAACTTTTGGCCCTCTGGAATATCAAGCAGCTCCAGGTCACGGACAGTGCTGTTGACAGCCAGCACTTTCTTATAGCCTAAATCATAGAAAGACTTGACCAACCTTCCGCCGCACTGCCCGGCGCCTATCCACGCATAACGCGTCGAACCCTTAATCTCGTCTTCGACACCGGCTTCTTCCTCTAAATTAAGCTCATATTGCTCCAAATCTAAAACGGCACCCCATTCATCGATTGTAAAATCACTTGCCTTGTCATTAGAGCTTAAACCGGTAAAGCCGGAATTCATAACTGTCGGTTGACCATCTGAGGTTTGGACAGGGCCTTCGCAGCTTTCTGGCTCCCCCGTGCCATCGAAAGGTTCAGCGGCCTCGGCTATGCCGGCGATTCTGTCGGAATACTTGGATTTCTCGTTGTTGTCCGCCTTTTCTTCCATTTGGCTTTCTCTGGTTTCGGCTGCCCTTGGCTGAACTTCATAGAATGGTGCTTGTTGCTGAATATCATCTGCGAGTTTTTTAAGCAGCGCAGTCCTGGCGACCGCCTGCCTGATAAAAAGATTTCACCAGCCGGGCTATACCCCGATGTTGCCGAAAAGTTGGGTACAGCCTGGCCGGCGAAGATAAAAACAATTATTCGCAAATAACCAGCTCTTTACTAACTGACGCCTACAGCCATGTAATTCTTAAGTTCTTCAAGCCGGGTACTGGGGCTGTCCAGTCCGCCGATTATCGTATAGACCCGTAACGAGTCCCTGTTGTCTTCATAAATACCTCGGTGGATTGTGGTCTGCCCCGTTATCTCTGAGAGAACATCAAAAGCATAATCGATATTGTCCTGCAAGCCTTTAGTATTGGTAAACAGTTTTTTGCCGCCGACAACGATGCTGCCGGCCACTTTCGCTGTTGTCAAATCGAATCCGCCCGCAAGAAGCGTTTTCTCAAGGTTCTTTTTAACGGCTTCGGATATGGCAAATTTATCATTGAACTTGTTGACTTTGGTCAGGCCCATTATTGCGCAGCCGCCTGCCTGGATAATGCTGTGATAGTCCGCAGGGTCAAATGAACTGTAGGAACTGCTCAGCGCGCTGAGCCGGTTGAAGATATCAAAGAGGCTCGCAACTGTGTTGTTGATGCTCGGCCAGAATGACTTTACCGTCATTCCCGGATACATCTTGTTAATCTTGTCGTTGTCCACAATAATAAGCGGTGATATTTCTCCTCCCTTTGCCATCTTGCTTAACCTGCTGGCCACCTTATGGGCGTTTTCAGATACCACCGGCGAGCTGGCTTCGCCGACTGTCGGCAAAGTCATCACTACGCCAACCTTCTTATTGGGATTTTCCAATCCTATATAGCGGGCGTACCTTTTAGCCACCTCAATCAAACCCACAACGCTGCCGCTGCCCGTTCCGCCGCCTGCTCCAAAACAGACCATGATATGGTCGATTTGAGTGCCGAATTTCTGTCTGGCAAGGTGCAGAATTTTCTGTTGATTCTGCTGAACGGCCTTTTCGCCTCTTCCCATGTCTTTCCCGGCCCCCTTCTCGCCTATGTCCATTAAGAACTTTTGCTCCTCGGGAATACCAAGCAGGTCCAGGTCATGGTGGGTGCTGTTCACTGCCAGTACTTTCTTATACCCTAAATCATAGAAAGACTTGACTAATCTCCCCCCGCACTGACCGGCGCCGATCCAGGCATAACGCGTCGAACCCTTAATATCGTCCCTGACACCGGTTTCTTCCCCTAAGTTAGGCTCGTATTGCTCCAAATCCAGGGTCGGTAGCTGTAATTTGTCAGAGTTGGGTTTATTTTTTACTGTCTTTTTTCCCATTTTTGTTTCTCCTTAGTCTAATTCTTTATTAATCCTTTTATTCTGGCTGTTTGGCTGTTAAACAACCGCAATAAAGTAAAAAACAAGTCGATTATTTATCGTCTTGTTAAGAGGTGAAGATAATTTATTATTCTTGGTTTTTTTCAAAAAAACCGTCTAATTGGCCGTCCTGCTGCTTCGTGACTGTATTGCTATATTGGACGTAATCCTCCAGCCGATTTGGGGCCGATAATCTCTACACTTTTATAATAATCTCTTTCACCAATAAAACCTCACTTTTCTCTGTTAGAACCGCCCTGATGCCGATACAACGATGAATCCCGCTACGCGGACATTGCTGCAGGTCAAGCTAATTGATGCCGGCGAAGCCGACAGGCTCTTTAGTGTCCTGATGGGTGAGGACGTGGAGAAAAGGCTAAACTTCACACAGGCGCACGCACTGCAAGTGCAGAACCTCGACGTGTAGTTTCGTAGTTTAAGCCGGGTGATGGCGCAAGGCATATAATGTGTCGAATAATTGTTATCACAAGGGATAAATAAGCGGCGGAGAACCTGTTTCGAGATTCATTTACGCAAAGCTGGAGAACTGTCAGGATTTATGGGATAACAGAAACGCAGTTTCTGGGCGAGTTTCTGTGCCATTTCTTCTTGTCCTGTGGCCCTTGCCAGGTCGTAAGCTTTATTAGCTGTGTCTATAGCGTCATTTTGTCGGCCGAGATTGATATAAGCGTCCACTAAGCCATCCAATAGAATGACTTGCTTGCTGCTGGTGAGGTTGCGTGCCTTTTCTGCAAATTGCAGAGTTTTTTGATATTCCTCGACGGCTTCCTCGAATCGGCCGAGATGGAACAAAATAGAACCAAGATTAAAGTGTGCATCTTCGCTTTCAGGGTCAAGCTCTACCGACCGCAGGGCGTCACTGAGTGCTCTTGTAAAATTGCCCTTGTTTCGTATAGCAACAGACTTGATTATCCAAGCTACAGATGATTGAGGATAAATGGCGAGGATTTGGTCTGCGAGAGCCAGAGCCTGGTCTGCTTTGCCAAGCGGTATGAGGCTTATACTGTCCTGGAAAAGGCGTTTCTCGACCTCTTTTCTGAAAAAGAGCAGGCCGGAATTGTCAGGCAAAACTTCCAGGCCATCCATACAATGCTTTAACTTGCCGAGGTAACTGTCGGTGTCATAAGCCATAAACAGATGGTTAAGAGCCCTGTAAAGCTGTCGATAGTCCCAAAGCCATTTGGTTTTTTGTTCTTCATCAAATCCCGTCCAGTCGATATGGTCATAAATGGTGTCACTTCTGGGATTTATAACAAATTGCTTGATCATCTGACTGGGAGGTGTTTTATCGTCGGTAGTAAATTCGACAAAAGGTGAATAGTCGCTGTTAATGGTAAAGTCGGTGATTTGCTTTCTCAGTTCTCTTTCGTCTGCCATGTAACACGTCAACACATCCATACTGTTATGGATATTTATTACCGCTAAACTATCGCGTACCTCCTTTTTGAAAAAGCCGTCATTTATATGCTTTGGTGAATAATACTGCTGTTGTTTTGAGCTCGCCACCAGGACCAGCGGTGCCGGATGGGGGGTCAGATACCATATCGTAACATAAGGGAAGACCTCTAATTGCGTTCCGATTATGCTGTTGAATACCGAAGCGGGCATATCGTAGGTTGGAAGCCAGGACAGTATCATTCCTTTTTCTGTGAGCTTTTGGGCGGCGCTTTGGAAATACTCCTTTGTATAAAGAGAAGCGTTTTCGGCGAAATCTCTGGGATGAATGGGGTCATTGATGATAACGTCATATGTGTTGTCAGTCAGATGCAGATAATTCTTGGCATCCATATAAATCATATTTATTTCTTCATTAAGCCTGTCCCCGAGGTTAATGTGGCGGAAGAATTTCAAAGAAGTCTCGACTATTTCCGGAGCGATCTCCACACAGTCGACCCTTTCGAGCTTGTGTTCGGCCAGACACTCGGTCGTTCCGCCTGAGCCGAAGCCGACCGACAGTATCTTTTGGGCCTGGCTGTTTAGGAATACCCCAAAATGGCCTAACATTTTCTGGTCGCCTCGTTCGATGAAGTTATCGCCGGCCACACTCTGCCCTGAGGAGTATAATCGCAAAGAGTCGTCGGTAATATCCCTGTGCACCGAGACGGTGGTCGTAATCCCTTCATTTACCGCAACAAGTGCGAAATGGCCCGGCAGCCTGGGGTTTAACTTAACCACGGTATCAAACCCATTCAGGGGCATTGTTGCAGCAATTATTGTTGAGATAACAGCTATCCCAACAAGAGACCATCGCTTGATGGACCTCGAACCGCCGGCGAATAACAGGAACATTACAGATGCGATCCATATTCCAATCAAACCGAGGATTGAGATAGAAATCTGAAGTCCAAGTAGTGGTATAAGGACAAATCCGGTTACAATGCCGCCTATGACCGCGCCTATGGTATTTGCCCCATAAGCAGTGCCGGTTGAACGTCCTACTTTGTGGACGTGGTTGGTCCATCCCTGCAGGGCTATCGGGAACCCGATTCCCATAATAATAGCAGGTACGAGGAACAAAAAGATACTCTGCAGGAGAGGTTCAATCATATAATGCGACACCGGCATCCAGAAATAAATTGCCTTAAAGGTGTTATTGACAAACGGCAGCACAGTTGAAATCCAAAGTATAAGTGCAGGCAGATAAAAAACGCCGCAGAATCCCAGCAGCGACAAAGTTACACCGAAAGCGAGGGCGGGGTTTTTCAAACGTTTCGCCAGTCTGCTGCCGATACCGGCGCCTATGACATTTCCCAATAAATAAATGGTCAGAACAGCGCTGAAGACATAAGTTGCGCCGCCGAGCAGATGAATGATACTGCGCATCCAGAGCAGTTCGTAGCCTATGCTTATCAAGCCGCTCATAAAGAACGCAAGAATTAACAGGTAGAACCTGCCGTCGGTTGTTGTGGCAGCGGCGACCTCGGTGGTTTTAGCGGCGGCGGCTTCGGTCTTTTCCTGAATTTCGACGCCGGAAAATCGTGAGAGAAACCATCCTCCAAAGGCCACCAGCAGGTTTAGGCCTGCTGCGATGTACAAAGCTCCCATCACTCCAAAAGCCCGGATAAAGATAAAACCAGCCAGAAAGCAGCCGGCCGCTGCTCCGAGGGTGTTGAGGGCGTAGAGTTTGCCTACTAAATGGCCGGCTTCTTTTTCAAGGGCGGTAACGAACCTGCCCAGCAGCGGCAGAGTACTGCCCATTATCATCGAGGGCACAAGGAGTATAGCGGCTGATATTATTACCTGCACTATCAGTAATTGGCCGTGAGTCGGGTCGTATGCCCTGTAAAACCAGATATAAATATTATCCGAAAGTTTCAGTGCCCAGGGCAGCAACAGAGCCGATATCGTTACGAGAGTTTCCAATAAGGCATATAGTCGCAGGTGCTCTTTGATACGGTCGGAATATCGACCCATAATCAGGGCGCCGAGGGCCAGGCCTCCCATAAACATCGAAACGACAACGCTCGATGCGTAAACAGTGTTGCCTAACGTCAGCTTCAGCAGGCGAACCCATACGACCTCGTCAATCAGGGAGCAGGCTCCGGAGGCGAAATAAATCAGCATAATCCAGTTGACGCTTGCCCGCCTGGCGATGTCGGGGTTTGGGCTGTTGGCACGAAACATATTAATCAATCGAGACATATTTGATATCCACTATCGCCGTTACCTATAAGATGCCGGCCTGTATCGGTATCTGTAAAAACGCTATTATATCTATATCGGAGGTAAGAGTCATCAACTTTTTGTTTTCCGTCGCTGGTTTGGCGAAAAAGGCGATGCCGATTATAATTCAATTTGCGATATAAGAATCCCCAAAAATGACTCTATCGATGGATATGATTTGTATATAATTGTCGATAATTGGCTCGAAGGCAACGAGCCGTAATTGTAAAAATATAAACTCTTCAAAGACAGCAGAGGGCTGTAACCAAATCTTCCGGCCATTTTTTATAATTTTTTACACAAACTAAAATTTACAATCAAAATACAACCCAAACCCCAAATAGCATGTAAAATCACAAAAACCGCCCTGTTCTTATATCTCCTTGAACTAAATCACCTTCGAGCATCTCCCGGCTTTCATACAAATTATGTGCCTTCAGGTTCGGTAAGTTCTCATTTTCTTCGGAGTTTTATTAAAACCATCCTCAGAATAAAATAAATCAGGGCCGGGTTGCGGAGGGAGGGAGGATGAGCGAAACACCCGACCCTGAAAATTCCTTTTTAATTTGTTTTTCTTTTATTGCATAAAGTCCAAATACTCACTCTGCCTGTAAGGCAGTGTACCACCCGGGCACAAAGAGCGCCGCCGCAATCACGCTCGACTCAGGTCTACCAAAACCCTTGAAGAACACATATTAAGAGCTGGAAAGTGCATAAACTGATATGTACCGCCAGCATACGTCCAGGTAAGGCCAATAACGTACACAGCGGTATTTTATGAGTTGATTTCTCTCAACCTTCTCTGATTTTACCGTTATTGTTATGGTTGTCAACAAAAAAAAAGGATTATCCGGTTTTTTCTTTACTTTGCTCTGCCGGCCGTGTATACTCATATATGGTCTTTTGATTGTAAACTCCCTATCTTTCTTGGGTCGAGTAGATACATGGTGTGCTTTTTCTGGAAACAGAAAGCGCCGGGTCTTCCAGATGTTCCTTTGTGAACTTCCGGTTTGGACCGAAACGTATGGAATTGCTTAAGCGTCCCTGTGGTATTTATCACAGGGACGCTTGGCATTTCGGGGTGAGTTCCATAATTTTGCACTTTACATTTTGATTTTTAATCTTTTATAATGCCCCTTATGAAGGATTCTCTGTCCCATCTGCCGCAGCGAAAAAGAGGCGAGCTTGCCCGCATCGTAAGCATCATTCGCGAAGCGGTCCCGCAGGCCGAGATGATTATCCTCTTCGGCTCATACGCAAGAGGCGACGCCGTAGAGGATGTTACCGTGGACGGCCACACTACCTACGAATATTCCTCGGATTTCGATATCCTCGTAATAATCAAATCCAAGGCCCTGGCTGATAACCTCGACCTCTGGTACGAACTTGAAGACGAAGCAGGCAAACTGCCCGTACAAACGCCCGTTAAAATAATCGCACACGAAATAAATTTCGTAAACGGTAAACTCCGAAAAGGACAGTACTTCTTCAGCGATATCAAAAAAGAAGGCATAATCCTCTACGACTCGAAAAACTGCAAACTGGCAGAGGCGAAACAACTAACCCCCAAAGAAAGACTCGGACAGGCAAAAGCAGATTTCAAACAATGGTTCAATAGTGCAAAGGAATTTTACTTTTATTATGAGGTTGCCTATAAAGAACGTCATCACAAAAAGGCAGCCTTTTTCCTCCATCAGGCCGCAGAGGCTTTTTATGGCACAGTGTTATTAGTCCATACGAATTATAAGCCCAAGACCCACGACCTTGACACGCTCCGCCGACTCGCGGCCAATCACGACCCCGCCTTTTTTACGGTCTTCCCACTCCGCACCAAGCAGGAAAGAGACCGTTTCGATCTGTTAAGACAGGCCTACGTAGGAGCACGCTACCACGATAACTACGAAATAACACCACAGGAACTAAAATACCTCTCCAGATGCGTCGAACTACTGCGAGAGTGTACCCAAACAAGCTGCGAAAAGAAAATGGAAAGTTTTTATGCCTGAGATAGTAGCAAAGATGTTGGACCAAACCATAGGTAGTACACATGTTGATTCGCAGGGAGAAAAATTCCCCAAATGTATTCTTGATAACATTGCTCAGAGGAAACAAACACCTATATCTCAGAATCATCAACCAGAAAGACCAAGTATCGGATACATGGATAATTTTCGAGTTATTCAAGACCCTAAAAACAATCATGAATGGCTCCTTAAAGCTGATTTGTATTATTATGAAAAGCCTAAAGATTTTGCTGTTGGTGGTATTAGTTGGTCTTCTGTTGAACTAATAGGGGAATACAAAGCAACTAAGAAGTCTTCTTGTGCTATCTATCTGCCATGGCCGTACTATAATAATAAGCTGTTACTTGATGAGTTGCGAAATACTGATGAGAGCCTTTCCATTGGTAGATGGTACAAGAAATCAGCAGACCCGACCACTATTTCTTTAATAGTTGGCTTTGTATTGTTTGCCTTTTCTCCAGTTTGGAACAAAATCTTTGATAATGTTATATGGCCAAGACTCTCTAAGGTATTTAGCGTGCTTCCCAGTCTTCGTAAAAAAGGAATACAAAGGTTTGATTTTGTTCAACTCGTTGAAATCAAACAGCATCAAGTGAATGTTTATCTTATACCAGAAGCAGAAGAAGAAGTTGGTTGTTTTAGTAAAGAAAATGTCACGCAAGGTCTTAAGAAAATATATGACTACTCAGAAAAAGATACCAAAGCTATTAATCCAGGTTACCGCACCATCAAACTATGCTGGAACAACAATTTAATGAAGTATGAATTATTCCATATAGAGTTCAATGATGGCACTGCTGTAAATGTAATAGGTAAGAATATATAAAATTGTGGATATCTGTGGAATCATTTAATAAAAGAGATTGGACGAGCCTCACCCAAGGACTAACAGATGAAAACAAAGCCTTCAACAAAACGACGAAAAAAAAGTAAGCCCAACCACAAAAAACTAAACAAGACGGTAACTAAGAATGGTTCTGGGTTCTTTCGCCGTTGTTTATCCAAGAAATTCTTGGCAACCGTAACTATACTGTCGTTTGTTATAACAATCGCAGCCTTAGGCTTAGCATATGTGCAGTATAAACAAGCCGACGAAAGTGCGGAAGAGAACAGAGCGCTAA
>CAZIKS010000107.1:0-12476 GCA_964539795.1 uncultured Pirellulales bacterium | reverse complement strand
TCTATAGCCCGGGCCATGAAGGACCTTGATTGACTGGTTGGAATTAACCAGGCAGTCCGTACCCGTGGCAGCATCCTCGAAGAGAGCAATATCATCAAACTGTGGTCCCGTAGCAGGGTCCCAGTTGTTCCCATTGCTCCAAAGGCTATCGCCGACATCAGCATCAGTCCATTCGACAGTATCAGCCGAAGCGATGCCAACTAACCCAAGCATCAAAACAAAAGATAAGCATATTAATTTCCTATACATAATGCTCCTCCTTTAATAAAAACGATTATTAATTATATTCCTTGGGTATATTTCGTCCCCCCGCCAAAAGCCTGACATTTAATTCAATTAAGAATTGATTTCAGCAGGTATCCGAAATTCTCGCCAAACGTTATAAGCTTAACCATTAAAGATTATTCTTTTTCTCAGACCTGACTTACTCCTCCTGCCTAAAATGACAAAAGTTATACGAACAAAAACCCGAAATTTACCACGTTCATTATACCAAAATTAATCTTTATTTTCCAAAAAAAATTAGATTATGCTGCTTTTTTGGGTCAAAAGCTTCTTAAAGACACATAACTTCCGTATTTACAAGCTCTTACATACAACTATCTTAGTTTTTCTGTCTCCGGCTTATTCCGGGCATTTAAGGCTAAACTCGGCTGAAAGCCGTTTGCCATTCGGGGATAAATACGTAGCCTGCAAGATATAGCACTGGTTGATTTGCGTTTTGAAAGTAAAAACAAATTCGTAAGTCCTTAAAAAATCTCGCCAGTACTCATTATTTTCAGTTGCCTCGGTCAAATCAGTATCCGGCCAAAAAATAATCCTCCTGCCTTTCGGTTCAGCCGAGCGAGATATTTTTTCATATAACTCAAAACGAAATATTCCCGGCATTTTCACCTGACTACCAAATGAGTCTAACAAACTCACGTAGGCAACGATTTTTGACTCTTCTTCAGTATTATCGGCATAAATAATCTCAGTTAATGGCGCAATTTCAATCTTTACCGGAGCATAATGAGCATAAACAGAGAGTGCATTAAAGCTGCCATCTGACCTTGTTTGCACTTCAGTATCTACCGTCTTCATATAACAACCAGCACCAACCAAAGACAAACATAAACAAAATATTATAGTAAAAGATTTCACAATTAACTTTTTTACCTTTCCTATATGCTGCCCATTACACACTAAGAATCACAAATCCTCACTTAGTGTATGGCCCAGGCGGCTTTTTTTCGTCCGCAAATAGTCGATATTGTGCTTGCCCGGCTTGGCTATAAGTGGTATCTGTTCTACAATCTTTATACCATAAACCTCAAGCCGACTTACCTTCTTTGGGTTATTGGTTAGTATTCGTATTTTTTTCAGGCCCAAATCCCGGCATATTTGAGCACCGATTCCATAATCTCGTCTATCAGCCGCAAAGCCCAATTCCAGATTCGCATCAATTGTATCCAGACCCTGCTCCTGAAGTTTATATGCCCTTAGTTTGTTCATCAGCCCGATGCCTCTGCCCTCCTGTCGCAGATAAATCAACGCTCCCTTACCAACCTTTTCAATCATCTTCATCGCAGTTACCAATTGATAACCGCATTCACACCTTTGCGAATGAAACAAATCACCCGTCATACACTCCGAATGTACCCTTACCAATACCGGCTCATCTTGTTCAATAACTTGTCCATTATTATCGAGTTCACCGACTTGTCCTTTGCACAGTGCCAGATGCGGTTCGGAAGAAGTTATGCTTTCATAGCCAATCAACTTAAATTCTCCGTAATCGGTAGGAAGATTCACACACTCAACCCGTTTTACTTGGCTCTCACTTTGCAAACGGTATTCTACAAGTTTGGCTATCGAAGTAATTTTCAGCTTGTGTTTTTCACAGAACTGCAACAGTTGCGGTACTCGCGCCATTGAGCCGTCTTCGTTCATAATCTCACATATTACCCCCGCCGGCACCAATCCTGCCTGACGCATTAAATCAACCGTTCCTTCGGTCTGTCCGGCCCGAACCAACACTCCGCCGTCACGTACCCGCAAAGGAAAGATATGTCCCGGCCTAACCATGTCGCCGGCTTTTGCCTTTTCAGCAATTGCAACCTGAATTGTCCGTGCCCTGTCGGCAGCGCTTATACCCGTGCTTATCCCTTCAGCTGCATCAATACTGACCGTAAAAGCTGTACCAAACCTCGCCTTGTTATCAACGGCCTGTGGATAAAGACCGAGCGAATCACATTTCTCCGCTGTCAAAGGCAGACAAATAAGACCGCGGCCGTATTTAGCCATAAAATTGATAATTTCAGGCGTTACTTTCTCCGCCGCGCAGACCAGGTCTCCCTCGTTTTCACGGTCTTCAGCATCAACGAGCACAATCATCCTGCCCTGATGCAGTTCTTCAAGAACTTCAGGTATTTCACTAAAATGTATTGTCATTTCTTAACCGTTCAAACTCAGGAAATTCATACCCTGTAACCATAAAAATCTGTGGAATACCGTCTACATCGGAATTAAAAAACATCATACGTGAACCAGGCGAAAAAAAAGGGTGAGTGTGAGCCGATTGCCCATTGCCGGAAGTCCTGCTGTTAAAAAGGTACTGTACTTTACACACCGGCTCTGTATCATTACTCAATGTCCCTATGGAAAGGATAATATCCATTTTTCCCGTTTTTTCATCGACCCTGTACGAATCAAATACCAAATACATACCTGAAGCATCCAGAGAAAAATGAAGGAAATCAGGCCTTTCAAGGTTTCTCGTAACATCGACATATCTGCCGCCGGGAATATTAGAGCCCTTGTGCGAGGTGCTTTCATTAGTAGGGATAGGCCATCCCTGCATTAGCGGTCTGCCTTTATGCTCTGTCATTTTGCCGTGATGCACAGAGCTTAAAACCGCTCCCGTTTTTCCACGCCACTGCTGATGTCCGGAGTTATATTGAATCCCATCACGTCCAATCGGTATATCTCTCCAGTTCGTTCCATCATCTCTGATTACATGAAGGCAAGCCCCTTTACTTTCCGGCGGGCGGCCATGAGATGTGCCGTTGGCGTCGATTGTAGAACCATGATTGTGCTGAATCATTATGTCATGAGACAAAACCGGGTCCGTGGAATTGCTGTATTGAGGATGGGTATTATTAAAATTTTTGCCTTTAAATACGAGTTTTACAGAAGGGTTCTCCAGGTCAAATACAAGCAGGCCAAACGGAGCGTTTTCGGTATTTCCATCACCGAGAAAAGCTGAGGTACAAAGTCTTTTGCCGTCGGTGGAAATTGAACTCAAAACATAAATACGGTTAGGTTTATAGTCTGTCCCGGGGATAGGGCCGTCAAGAACCAACAGGGTTTCTCGCGTAAAATTCTCTAAGGAAAGCCGTTTAAGTCTTAAAACTCTTTCGGGTATCAATGTTTTATCGACAAAGTAATACATCCACTTGTCGTCAGGGCTAACCGCCGGTCCTTTGACGCCCTGTTCGTCTGTAATCTGTACCAGGCTAAAATCATCTTCTATATCACACAGCCAAAGGTCTCTGCCACGGATAAAAACAAACCTTTTGGAATCAGGAGTAAATATTTGCGATTCCATATACACATTATGGCTCTCTACTGTGGGCTCTGTGGTAATCTGTACAACTCGCAATCCTTTTGGAGAATTCTCATCCGGCAAATCTTTACGCTCCCTGCTCTCTCGAATTACTTTAAGGCCGACCGGAGACTCAACGTCCCTCACAGCCGAACAAACCGTTTTAACATTCCCGGCTTTGACTGATTCAGCACACAGAACCATAAGCAAAGTAACAGGTAAAAGAAGTATCGACCGTACAAAAATAGTCGCCAAAGCACTTTTTTCATTGAAATCGTTTTTTCTCATCGAAGTTTTCCGATGTAAATTCTTAATTCTTTAACCTTCACTGTTGTTCTGTTCATATTCTTCAATATATCGACTTCCTTTGCGAATGTAAATAAGGGTTGCTAAAATGGCGGTACCTGCTGCCGACCACCAGAGAACACGCAGGAACCAAATCCATCCGGGAATAAGCACGGAAACTTCAGGAGCAATCAGAATCCCGGCTACCATCGATAACTGCAAAGCCGTTGCAATTTTGCCGATTAAAGCAGGAATTATACGCACCTGAAAAGTCGTAAAATAAACGATAATAAAACCGATTAGCAAAAACAGGTCTTTGCCTATGATAAAAACCACGACCGTCGGCGGCAGTAGAAATTCCCCTACATGTGCACGCTTCGAAGCCAGCAGCAAACACGCACACGTCATAAGCAGCTTGTCTGCCGTTGGGTCCAGAAATGAACCCAATCGTGTCACCTGTCCTTTTATACGGGCCAGGTAACCATCCAGCACGTCACTGCCGGCCATAACAAAAAAAATAAAAATCGAAACATACCGCATATTATTGCGCATCGCTTCGCTAAGTGCAGCATCGTTTATCTTCAGCATACAACTGACAAATGGGATTATTAGCAGTATCCTAATGATCGTAATCCGATTGGCCCAATTTAACTTCATAGCCTCACCAATGTAATCAATAATCAACTAAATACATCGTCCACCATCTACGTTCAACACCTGTCCGGTTATGTAATCATTTTTAAGCAGAAATATTATTGCCTCGGTTATATCTTTGCCTGCTGCAATCCTTCCAACAGGTATAAGCTTAATCTGTTGTTGTTTTTGTTCTTCACTGAAATTTTCCGGCCATATCACTGCACCAGGCGCAACAGCGTTCACACAAACCGACGGTGCAAGCTCTTTTGCCAGGGACTTGGTCGCTCCGATTAGCCCTGCTTTTGACGCGCTATAAACAACGTATTCAGCCCAGGGGCGAATCCCGCTTACATCGGCAATATTGATTATTTTCCCAACTACCGTCCCGGTATCACCAAATTTAACATTTATGATTTTCGCAAAAGTCCTGCTGGTCAGGATTGAAGCTGCCAAATTCAAATTCAAAACCCTTTGACATTCCTCGCTGTTCACTTCAGCCAGAGGTTGTCTTAAAAAAATAGCTGCCGAGTTTATCAAGACCTGTGGTGTGCCAAAATCCACTGCCTTTTCAAACATAGCTTCTACTTGCTCCTGCTTGGTAAGGTCCGCCTGAATTGTTAACGCCTTCACACTTAATTGGCGAATCTGCTCACAGACTTCTTCTGCTTTTGCTGCGTTCTGATTATAATGACAGATGCACTTACAGCCGGCCTGACCCAGACTCTTCGCGATAAATCCGCCTAATCGTCCACTTGAACCGGTAATAACAGCTGTCTTCTCTTTTAGTTCCATTAACGGACATATTAACCGCTAAAACAGCTTTTATCAAGAAATAGCTTGGTTATAATCTTTGCCGCATTGCAGGTGGATTCAGCGTATAGGAACCTCAACAACTACGGCACCCTATGGATTTCGGAGTCGGTGAAAATATCACTCTCGTCTCTGCTTCGAGTAGAAAATTCCGAAACGATAGCACCACCCGGACCGGCCTGAAACCAGTGTAAAGTATCGGGCGCCAACGTATATTGCTCCCCCGGCCTTAGAACAATCTCGTTCCAGACTGTATAAGTGTGCATTTTGTTCTTCGGCAAATTAGCTTTAGGCTTAACCGTTTTGGGCCCGGGTACATAAAGATACAACTCGCCGAATCTGCATCGGAACGTTTCTTCTTTTCCCGGCTCTGTGCCAATGGCCGGATGCCGATGTTCCGGACAAATCTGATGCGGAAAAAGCACCAGTTCTTTAGCACAGCAGCGGTTGGTATTGACATAGGTAAGAATTTGCAAGCCCATCTGCTCAAGCTCGCCAAGTCCAAAGTCGGCAATTTCTATATTTTGTTTTTCTTCCTCCGTCAGCACTATCCCCGCCTTATCAAGATATTCTAATGTCTTCCTCACAGCCTCTTCTCGTTTTATCTTATCCGACATTTACTACACCCCTTTAGCCTCTCCATCTGTATCATGACCTGTCATTTGGGCCATAATATAATTGGTCTGCCTCTGAATATCGCCAGTTACTGTCTAAATCGAGCATGTTTCGCCGCCGTTTTTTATCAGCCAGCGTTTTCACCGTTTCATCCCAGTTTTCTATAGTGCTCAGGGCATCTAATCCACGAACGTTTTGCCACCCTAATATATTTGCGATTTGCAGCGTATCCTCCGGGCAATAGCCTTTGAGATAAGCTGCTATAAACCCTGCGATAGATGCATCGCCCGCCCCTGTTGCTGAGCCGAATTTCTCTGCCGCCAGTGACGAAGCCCAAATTTCTCGCTCACTCCACATATTAACATCTCTGCCAACATTGTCTGCAGCGCCCGCTTTTTCACCGAAACATGTCCTGACATAGAGCCCGCGGATACCTGCCTTAAGACATACTATCTTAGTTCCCAATTCGAGAATACGCTCAGACAATCTCATATAATCCGCCGCTTCATAAACCTTCACAGCTCCTACATTTTCAGCCTGCCTCCTTCGCAAATCAAAAAGTTCCCTGTCAAGCAAAAAGGCCGCCTCCTCTATACTGGGCATAAAAATATCCACATACTGTAACAACCCCGAGAGAATATTACCCCAGTTTACCCTTCCGGATTCTGAATTTGCATCAGGCAGTGACACATCGAGAGATGTCGTAACACCAAGACCCTTGACCTTCTTAAAAATTTCAATTAATTCACGGCCGTTGTCGCTGTAAAGTTTGCGCATCTGTGTCGGATACCCCAGATGGAAAACTCTGGCCTGTTTGACTATCTCATAGTTTATATCATCGGCGCAAAAAGTGCTGTTCGCACCGGGATGATGCATAAACATCCTGTCGATATCACCCGGCGTAAGAACTATCGTATAGGAGGTTTTCTCCCCGCTCACAACCGTCATACTCTCGGCCAGACCGTATCCGCGTAATATCGAAAGTATTCCTTCGCCAAAAAAGTCATCTCCGATTTTCCCCATCGGCTGCACATTCAAACCGAGCTTATGCATTGCCAGCCCTGTATTTGAAACCGCCCCTCCCGTCGAGATAGTAGCTTCGCCCATATTTAACATTGACCCAGGCACAAGAAGATTGCGAAGTTCCTGAACTTCCGAGATTTCAAACTTTGGAATAATATCGAGACATATATGACCGGCCGCAACTGCATCAAATTTCTGCTTCGCCATAAAAGCCTCGAATCTGCTAAATATCCACAGACATATACCATTTGACTTCAGAGGACAATATACTAAATCAACGAATCCGATTTAGCAAGAAATAGATTAATCCCCTCCCTTCTCTTTATCTCTTTGTAGTCTTCTGTAAGAGGTGAAATTCAGAGTGTCATTACTTAACTTGTTCCGCTTTTATTAGTACAAAAAGTTCATTCTCCAAAATTTCTCCGTCTTTTTCCGTATTTATTTTCTGTCCGCCCAAAAGCAGTGTCTGCCCATTCTCGGCCATATATGTCGTTGATACTGCAACTGCTGTAATCACTGGAATTTCATATGAATATTTCCCCTTGTATGTATGCTTTTCGTATCCTGTGATATCAGAGATCTCGTAATCGTGTTTAACAAGAATATTTCCTGTATCAGCCTCAAGTTTGGGCTTTACTTGTAATACAACGCCTGTGAGAAACTCATCGTATTTTGGTTCCGGCTCATCTAAAGGCTCGTTCGGCTCACTATAGCCCGAGATATACTTGACAGTCCGCTGAACCCTCATAGTCGCAGTTTCGCTATCGGATACTTTTACTTTGGGTGAACTGAACATCTTGGAGCCGGCATCAGCCTGAACTAATCTCTTAAACTCGTCCACCTGTTCAGCCGTTGGCAAATATGTCATCAAGTTGGATTCAGCTTGAACAAATTCAAAGTCTTCACTTTCGAGGAAATCTTTAATCTCATCATTGTCCGGCCGAACAACAATAAAACGTGTATCGATTTGTATTTCAGCCTTATCAGCCGTCTTTTTCTCTGGCCTTGTCGCATAGAACATACGACAGGGAACTTGCAGCCACTTGCCGCCCCTGGTATTTACTATAAATTCATCTGTGAAAATCCTTTTATTATCTTCGGTTGCAGGCGGCATTATCTCAAGTTCGAACTTATAGCGTCTGCCGACCTTCTCCTCGTGCAAAACCTTTATTGTTCCTTTTTTAGAGGACGCCGATTCAATCTCAAAATCTTCACCATAGTTATTGAGTACCCACAGTTGCCTTGTCACCGGCTTTTGTGCTTCAACATTAAACATATTAATCACCGATGGGCTTACTTTAAATTCCGACAGAGCCTTAAAAGGAATAAGGACCGTCTTGCATTCCGGATGGGTTAAGCTGATGTTGATATATCCATTCGAACTCTTTTGCAACCTCTCAATATCGACCTTCGGTTGAAGAACAAAGCTCGTCGCTTCCATCGCCGGGTCATAATCGGCGGTTATACTATTTGCTGTAGATTTGAACTCTGTTATCACAAATGGCTGCTCATCTACACTGCTGAGCTTAATTTCCGGACAGCCGGCATTTTCATCTTTCAGCCGAAGCTGGATTGTATTCGGCTGGTAATCGATTTTAAGTACAACATTGGCCCGTAGTGTCAAAGTTGCCTTCGGCTCTGTTTCGTCGTTGCTGTATACATACAGGCGTCTCGATACCAGCCCCGGACGCTTCGCTGAAACATACTTTGCTTTCAATGTCCCGTTTTCACCCGGCGCATATTCCTTTTTCTCAAGTGTAAAGGGTGTACAGCCGCAGGTCTTGCTGACCTTTGTTATTTTGAGCAGGCCGTCGCCGGTATTGGTAAACTTAAACTCGCATACATTCGTTGTCCCCGGACCAACGTCACCAAAATTATGATATATTTCTTCGAATTTAATTCGCGGCTCTGCCTTTTCTACCAGGACAACCGGTTGAGTCTCCGCAGGCTCTATCTCAACCCCAATCTCCAAATCGCTTTTCTTAACCATCTCTCGGATTACTTGCTCTTTGGATTCTGGTGAGTTTTGTTCATTGTCGTTAACATTTTCAGTCTTAACATCCACATCGATTCTACGTCCCGGCCGTCTGGTCAAAGCCAGCGTCGTCGGCACAGCCAAAACCGCTAAGAGCAGCACCGCAATTACCACAACAACACTCGGGCGTTTGTAGAATTTTCTGCCGGGCTTCATAATAGCTTTTATCCTGTCTTCGATATTTTTTACCGGCCCGGCTATGGCCAATGAAGGTATCGCCCGAATCGATTCATACTCAGCTACCAACACGTCCACTATCGCGCTGCTGTACTCTTTGGCCTTAGCATCCAATCGCGCTATGGCCATTTCATCACAGCACTTCTCCCGCTCAGCACGGATTTTCTTGTTTGCCCACCACACAAACGGATGAAACCAGAAAATACCCTGTGCGATTATCTGCAAAAGATTGACCGCTGCATCGAACCGCAATATATGACTTAATTCGTGCCCTAAAACTCCTCGGCTGTTCTCTCTACTATCCTTCTGTGCAAAATTACCGGGCAGATAGATAGCCCCCCGCACTAATCCCCACACAAATGGCTGGCCAACCCCCTCAATCAGCCAAACCTTCGGAAACTTTTTAATACCCAGACCGGCAACGAATTCTTCAATCCTTATTTGCAATTCGCCTGACACCGGCTTTCGCTGCCCCGTAAGCCACATATTGACCCGAAAAGCTTTTATCAAAGCTATAAGAAAAAATAAACCACCCCCGACAATCCACCCGACCGCCAGCCATTGACGCAAACTTACATCCCCAAGCCGCTGTATAATGCTCGGCTCTGCTGCCATATCCGCCGTCCCTAAATCCAATACGACAGTCGCAGCCGCATCTTCTGCTTCAAAGCTCACCTCTTCAGCTGCGACCGCAGATGCTGCGACCGGCTCACCTATTTGCCCCTGCGGCAAAATCGCCAGAGGTATAGTAACCAAAGATGGCAAAAGGCATTTACCTAAAATAACCACCCACAGCAGATATCGAATGTGGGCGCTGCGGTTTTTCAGCGAAAGCGATACTGCCCCAATTACCAAAGCCAGCATCGCTATATGCCAGCTTTGTGTCAGCAGATAATCTGTAATTTGAGTTAAAACATTTTCCATTTTTCAAAACTCCGCAAAATATTTTTACTTCTTTTCATTTATTATTTATTTGTTCTTTTAGTTTTTCGATATCGTCAGCGTCGATTTTGCCGTGTTCGGCCAGGTACTGTATAAGCGGAACAACGTCGCCTCCGAACAGCCGCTCAAGGAAGTCACCGACGCTCCTTTTGATAACATCTTCACTTTTAACAGCAGCCGAAAAAACATGGGCTTTACCTTCGTTGTGGTGTTTTAAGTAGCCTTTTTTCTCCAGCCGCCGAAGCAGCGTTTGAACGGTAGCGTAGGTAATTTTTCTCTTTGCAGGCAGCCTCCTGCAGACCTTTTGTACGGTCCCCTGGCCAAGCTGCCACACTATCCTGAGGATTTCCGTCTCAGCCGGACTCACCGCCGGTAACTTTCTTCTTACCATAATTATTCTCCTTTTACATTTGTACAAGATATTATATCGTACACTTGTACAACTTGTCAATAGCTAAAATGAAAAATTTTTCAAAAAAATTTTCTCCTTTATTCATTTTGTGCCCCTAACACCTCTCTATCGCTGTATTTACAGTCCCAGTTCTTGATTTTATTTTCTTGATAGAAATTCTCACAGCGATATAATTGCAGCAGTTTTAAAGGATTAAAAGATGGCCGTACTCAATGTTAATATCGACCACGTTGCAACCGTCCGGCAGGCACGCCTGACCGATGAGCCGGACCCCGTCTGGGCCGCCGTCCAGTGTGAACTGGCCGGTGCAAACGGCATAACCGTACACCTGCGACAGGACCGCCGTCACATCAATGACCGCGATGTCGCCCTCTTAAAAGAAACTGTCGCCTGCAAACTCAACCTCGAAATGTCTATGGCAGAACCCATAGTCAAAATTGCCGAAGAAATATTGCCCGACCAGATTACTCTGGTCCCGGAAAAAAGAGCCGAACTGACAACCGAAGGCGGCCTCGATTGTGCCGGCCACAAAAAACGCCTCGCTCAGATTGTAAACAGAATGCACAAAAAAGGCATCCTCGTCAGTACCTTCATAACACCTGATAAACCCCAGATAACCGCCTCGGCGCAGACCGGCTGTGATGCCGTCGAATTACACACCGGAATGTATGCCAACGCCAAAAGTCAAAGAGCCGTAAAAACACAATTGAAAAAGCTCCAGACCGCCAAAGACCTTGCATTGGAAAACAACCTCATCGTACACGCTGGCCACGGCCTGACCTATCGAAATATCGGCCCGGTCGCACGCATCAAAGACCTCTGCGAATTTAATATCGGCCACAGCATCGTAGCACGGGCGGTCTTCGTCGGAATCAGGCAGGCAGCAGAGCAAATGATAGAATTGATAAACAAATTCAGTGCTCAAATTTGAGGAGAATAAAAATGTTTACTGGTGCAATGGTGGCCTTAATTACTCCCTTCCAGGATGGTGAAATTGATTTTCGAACCCTTGATGAGCTTATTGATTTCCAATTGGAAAACGGCATAGACGCAATTGTCCCCGTCGGCACCACCGGTGAATCGCCGACTTTAAGTCATCCTGAAAACAAAAAGGTCATCGAAAGGGTCGTAAATGCCGTAGCCGGAAAAGTCCCCGTCATAGGCGGCGCAGGCTCGAACTCTACCGCTGAGGCCATTGAACTCACTGCATACTCGAAAAAAGTCGGCGCAGACGCCACCCTCCAGGTCTGCCCGTATTACAACAAACCAACGCAGGAAGGTTTGTACCAGCACTTCGCCGCCATCGCAGAAGAAGTTGACCTGCCTATTGTCCTCTACAACATTCCCGGCCGTTGCGGCGGAAAAGGACTCGCTCCGGAAACCGTCGCCCGCCTCGCCGAAATCGAAAACATCGTAGCGATAAAGGAAGCCACCGGCAGTCTCGACCAAGCCAGTGAAATCGCAAGCCGCTGTGATATAACAATCATATCGGGCGATGATTCTCTCACGCTCCCACTCGCTTCCGTTGGGGCCAAAGGCGTCATCAGCGTCGTGGCAAACATCGTCCCAGCAGATGTCAAGGCAATGACCGATTTGATTCTCGAAGGCGATTTCGTATCCGCAAGAAAATGGCACAAAAAGCTTTTTGTATTAAGCAAAAATCTGCTCAGCCTGTCCACAAATCCGATTCCCATAAAAGCTGCAATGTCGATGTTGAATATGGCAGCAGAAGAAATGCGTCTGCCGATGGTTCCTATGGACGAAACAAAAAAAACCGCATTAAGACAGACCTTAAAGGATTACGGCCTGTTAGACTAATCTTTTACAAATATATACAAAAAAACAGAACATTTTTACGCATTTTCCTGCTCAACTGCTTTGCCCTTGCCCGCCCCTCTTCGTGCCTGTGCCCCCTTGTGCCATAGGGCGTGTTGCCCAAATACTAAACCAATAAC
>CAZIKS010000106.1:5754-12558 GCA_964539795.1 uncultured Pirellulales bacterium | reverse complement strand
ATTTATTAAGTTAGCGCAATAGTGTACCACGCTAGCGCTATTTCCTGCCAAGGGAGTACTTTTTTCCCGAATATCTGGCAAAATTCCGGAAAAAATACGTGATTACCCTCTTTAAGCGGCTCAAAACGCAATATTTCTTAAAACTTCTACGACCGCACTCGTAAGCTATGTGCTTATCAGCACCTACGAGAAACACTCCGGATTTGGTTTTTTGGGTCATTTTTTATAACTATCTGAGAGGCTCTATTTGCCTGCCATAAAAACACGGTTTATGAACAGAAAATCACGGTTTTAAGTACTCCTCTCAAATCGGGTAATCGGGTATCAAATGAACCTGGCACAAATCATCCGGTTCGGTTATTATGTCCTCAACTGTTAAAGATGTTTATGCTCTTTCATATTGATTGAAAGGCAAAGGAAATTAGCAATGACTAATAACAAACGAATAACTCTGTGGTGTAGCCTTGCATTGCTGATCTCTTTAATTCTAAATAGCCTTGATATCTATGCCAATTACCAGGCGGTTTCAACAAATGGGTCACAAGATATATTATGGTCAGCAGCAATGTTTTTGGTCTTACCATTATTGGCTATAATGTTTATTTTAATACCGGCCTCTTTGATTGGTCTTATTTTTAAATTTTCCAGAAAAATCTGTTTTGTAATTCTGTTGTGCAGTATCGTTTACTTTGGTGCTGCAATGACGTGCTCCTGGCTTAGCGTGAGATTGCGAATGGCAGCTTTTCACAAACTCGCCAAAAGAAGTGAACCCTTAGTTCAGGCTATAAAAAACTACGAGTTGCAATATGGAAGTCCTCCGGCAGATTTAGAAAAACTCGTTCCGGAGTTTTTACCGAGTATGCCACAAACCGGCATGGGAGCGTATCCTGAATACGAGTACAAAGTAGGGGATGAAGCACAGAAGTTTGCAAAAGATACATGGTGCTTGGTTGTTGATACCCCATTGGGTGGTTTGAATTGGGATATTTTCATATACTTCCCAAATCAGGATTATCCCGAACGCGGATATGGCGGAGTTTTGGAAAAAGTTAGAGATTGGGCGTATGTACATGAATAGTCAATTATCATGACAAGATTAAGAAACTAAAGAAACTAAGTGGAAGTGGGTGAACTCTATGCGGAACTCTTCGCAAATATGATTGGCTGGACCGCCACAAAACTTTAAAAAGGAAGTCGGCCTGCCCCCAAAGGGGCTGCTTTTTTTCAAACTGAGTAGTGATATAGACTGTGTGTTACCCTGTTGTAAAAGGTGAATATTATAAAAGAGGAGATTTTCATGTTGATAAAAAAAATTAAGGATGTGCCGGCCGAAAAGGTAAAAATGGAAGGCGCAGAGAATGTCAGCGTGCGGGTTCTCTTTGGGCCTAAAGACGCTGCGCCGACTTTTGCAATGAGGGTCTTTGAATTTGATAAAGCGGGACACACACCCTATCATAGTCATCCTTTTGAACACGGCGTGATAATATTAGATGGTGAAATTGCCGTTGTTACTGAAAAAGGACCGATTAACCTGGATGTCGGCGATACCTTGATGGTCAGCCCGAACGAAATGCATCAGTTCAAAAACCTCTCGAAAACCAATACAGCCGAAATCTTATGTCTAATCCCCGTGCAATATCAGAAATAAAAGGCCTCATGTGCATTTTTTGGGCGAATATTTGCCAAAATCCCGGAAAAAAAGGTTGCTTACAACCCCTGTTTCTGTTATAATTGCTTCGAATTAACGATTAAGGATGGAGAACAATTTGCGGCTGCATAACCTGACAAATCTTGTATTATTTGCCTTTGGTTGGAATTTAATTGGATATTCTGCAGAAAACGCCTTTGACATAAGCACAGCCACCTTCACAAACACCTCCGAAGACACAGTAACATGGGCAAACGCAATAGCCCAAAAGAAACTATACGGCTATCTGGCCTATTATGACTCAAGCCCAGCTTTAGCCGCAAACAGAAAATACAAATACGCAGCAGCATCAGGAGTAGACGACACAATGCTAAGAGCAGGCAAAGGCTATTGGCTCAACGCAAGACAAGCAGGAACATTAACCTTACCTAATGTATGCGGAACCCTTAATACTTCAACCTATGCCTGGAGTGATTTAAGATTCCATAACGGAACAGATAAGTTGAATATAACGCAGGCTACTGCAGATGGAACTCTTTGGGTCCAAGATGAATTGTGGTATATGGGGTATGCAGGACCTTTTTGGACTTGGAGAAAAGTCACTTCCGATGGTTCACAAGGCAAAAATTATTTTGAACCTTGGGAAGGATATTTCATTTGGGGTTATAAGGACAATATTACCCTAATAAGACAAAACTAACCGAAAAATTCTTATATTTCATTACATATATTATTCATAGAGATAAAAAACCGTAAACTTTATAAATAAGTTATTACTACCTAAGTAGGAACGAAGAATGTCTGATTATGTCTATCAAACCAGTAATCCCTTATTTTATAAGAACTTATGAAAGTCTGATTCAATGAGTCTTTTTGCGTTTCTACTTAGTTACAAAATGAAAGCAAAAACTTTAGGAAGGATATTAGCAACAGGACTCGCTTAAAATGGAGGAAAAACTTTAGCTGATAGTTTAGATTTTGTACTCCAAGGTCCGGGAGTTTTTTCTATTGTTAGAGTTCAACATTTAAATGGTGCAATAGAACCTTCACCGGAAATAGATAATTATGATGTCCCTTTTAACCCCCCCCAATCCAACTATTGATTTTTATTCAAAAACTGATTTTGGAAATTATAGCTGGGATGCAAGGGGGCCAAATAGCACAACTGATTTTGTTTTAGAGATTAGTGGAAGAGGATTAGGTGCAAGTACTAAAACTGTTAATATAAATGCTTATTTTGATCCTGCAATGGATGAAGGTAACTTTGATTGGAAGAATTTAATTGTTGAATTGTATAATGAAGGAGATATGAATAATCCCACTAATAGGCTAGGAGTTTATGATGGACATAGATTAGTAAATGGAACTCAAAGTATTCCTCAATTAGATGTTCATGAAGGATTATCTTATCAATTAGTTGTTAAACCTAGAAATTATGCGGATTTAGATTTGAATAATAAAGTTAATTTTAAAGACCAGGCCATTTTAGCTAACCAATGGCAAGCTACAGGTCAAGGAGAAGAGAGTACTTGGGGCAATTATACTAATATCAACCGTGACCCAGCTGGGAATGTAGGTATGGATGATTTAAGTATTTTTGTGAATGAATGGTTATGGATTGCAGACCATTTACCGGAAGGAGGGCCTCAAGCAAAAGCAACTCCTATCCTTGGGCAAAAACTAGGGCAAAAACGAAAAACTAGAAGGGTACCTGCTACAAGAGGCTCAGGTTTTAGCATCATTGACTCTGGTAACTTAAATCCTTGAAAAGGTTATTTTATTAAAAGTTATAAAGATAACATAACATTATTCAGGCTAAATTAATCGAAAAATTCTTATATTTCATTAACTATATTATCATATAGATAAAAAACCGAAAGATTTATAAATAATTGTTACTATCTAGTTACAAAATGAAAGCAAAAAAAGTCTTAGAAGGAATTGTCATTGTTTCAACTATTGTAGGGGCTGAAGAAATAGTTAGGGGTGCCCCAGTAGAAGTTTTTTCTGCAGGCGATGGACTTACATTTGTTCATTATTTTGGATTTGAACACATAGAAGGAGCACATGAGAGATTTGTTCCAGTAGAAGATAACGAGCTCTTGGGTGGTATGGGAAAATATATAGAATTATCTTCTTCTCCTTACCCTTTCACTCAACCACTTACTGATGATGTAAGGAATAAAGGAAGTACTCTTCCAATTGATATAAGGGCAGTATTAAAGGGAAAACCAACTGCAGAAAATTGTTCTCTATATTTCAATATTATTGACCCAAATGACTATCAGCATAGAAATCTAACTGTGCGGGAAGTTAATCCTAACAACCCAGATGACCCAAATAATACTAATCAAATCATAGATATAATGGGCTTGCCTTTAGATGTTGGTTTTTATAGATATGATATGCAAGGCACCTTCTCACAAAACGTGGCAAGAATGTTCAGAGTAGGAGTCTACACCAACCCCCGAGGAGACGCAAACGAAGACGGTAAAGTTGATTCTAACGACCTTGAGTTGATAACTAAGGATAACTGGTTAAAAACTACTTACGATTCAAATGGTAACTATATTGGAAACAATTATGACCCGGGTGATAGAAACCACGATGGCTGGAATGATTTTCTTGACTTCGCAATTATGGGTGAAGATTGGTTAACAAATGGAGAAGGACAACCAATCTCAAAATTATCAACAGATTCACATGAACGACAATTCCAGCTAGAATCTTACAGAAATTTCTACGGCGACAAAGTACAGCAAGTAAGGGTAGCCCGTTTAGTAGTATTGCCTAATGATGGTTCCCGAAGTCCTTATTTTAGAGGCGGTGTAATACCTGAACCAGCAGCAACAAAAGAAGACAGCGAACCACAAGAACCAAAAAACCTACACCTCAACCTTAAGAAACAGGCTGGCATTATTATCAGAAAACAACCACGAGTGAATAAAACCGTAAAGTTTATACATGAGTTGTCACCACATAGTGAATAATAAAGGTGATTTAAGAAAATGAAAGGAAAGAAAACAAGTACTGGTAAGGTAGTTGTATTAACTACAGCAGGAGCAGTATTCCTCGTTTTTGGAGGAACTGCTGATGCTGATCCTAATGAAGGAGTATTAGCTATTGAAAGTTTTTTAAATGCAGAAGCAAGTGCAGATGAAGTAAGGGGGGTTCGTTATTCTGATGATTATTATAGAAATTCATCAAGTCCAATTACATCTGGGGAGCATAATGTTACTTCTTTTTTTTGCTGGAGAAGATAATAAGTATGACAGAAGACTTAAAGATAATAAAGAAACCTTTTTAACTAGGTTAATTCATGAGGGAACCACTACCGAGAATAAAACAAGTAAAATAAAATTCAGTTTCCCCAATTACCCAGATTATTTGTTCGGAAACCAACCAATCATCTTTGAATCAGATAGAATACCTTACGGTCCTGTTGTTGATGTAAGAAAAGGAATGGCTCTTACTCCTGACCCAACTAAACTTGAGTTACCTCTTATTGATGTCCCTGCTGGAACCACTGGAGAATATGGAACAGGAATTCTTGATATTGGAACAAGACTTTTGGCGGATTTAAACGACGACGGAATTGTTAATCTTATAGATTATGCTATTTTTGCAAATTATTGGAGAAATCATTTAAAAGCAAGTCCTGCAGTATCTTGTGTTGCAAATATTTCTGGACCGAATGGAATCCCAGATGGGTATAATGGTAAGGCTGTTGTAGACGAAATAGATTTAGGTGCGTTCGCAGAAGAATGGTTAATGGATGCAAACGACCCAGCATCCTGGTAAAAAGATTATTTATAGACTTTTTTTCTGTGTCCTGTTTATTTATTCTATTTTTATTGACGACCGGCCTCACGCGCAAGGGCAGCCGCCCCGATAATACCCGCATCCTCACCTAACGTCGCAAAACATATTTCAACGCTCTCTTTTTTCAAAGTCCATATCTGCTCGTCGAAGTAATATTTTATCCTCTCTAAAAGCGCATCGCCCGCATTAATCATACCCCCTGCAAAAACTATCCGTTTCGGCTCGGTCGTATGCAGCATATCGATACATACGATTGCCAGCGCCTTGGCCGTCCCCTCGGTTATCTCTTTAGCCAACTTGTCCCCCGCAGCCGAATGTTCGAAAACGTCTTTACACGTTATCTCTCCGTTCTTATCGAGCGCTTTTTTCAAACTCGATTTTACCCCGCCTTCCACCGCTTCCTGGGCTCTCTTTGCCGTCGAATTCGCCGACGCATAAGCCTCCACGCAGCCCTTTTGCCCGCAACCGCAAATTCTCCCGTCCGGATAAATAATCAAGTGCCCCAGCTCCGCCCCGTTGTCCGCCGACCCGTGGACAAGCTCACCCTTACAGATAATCCCGCCGCCTATACCGGTGCCAAGTGTAAAGAACACCATATCGTCAACGCCTTTACCCGCCCCGCACGCATGCTCGCCCCAGCAGGCTGCATTGCCGTCGTTTTCCAGAACGACAGTTTTACCAATCTGTTCGCTCAGCATTGCTCTAAAAGGCACATTTTGAAACAGCTTCAAATTCGGATTGCTTATCATAAACCCTTCACTGAGATTAAACTGACCCGTCGACCCGATACCCACCGCCCCTATCTTTTCACTCTCCAGTCCATTATCAGCCAAAAAGTACTCGATTGCCGCCCCAATTTTATCAACCACAACCGCTGGTTCCGCATCCGCCTTGTTGCCCACCGATGTCCTGCCCATAAGTTCCAGCTGCGAATCAAAGAACCCTATCTTGATATTGGTTCCCCCTAAATCTATTCCCACAAAAATTTTATCCATCCTGATGATCCCTTCCGCTTTTTTAAATGTTCAATCTGGATACCCATCTGGAAACCGGTTATGCCACTCCCACGCCGTTGAGATTATCTTTTCCAGTTCCGCTGCTTCGGTTTTCCACCCGAGTTCATTTTTCGCCTTCGTAGCGTCCGATGTCAGTTCCACAGCATCGCCCGCCCGCCGCTTAGTCTCAACAACCTTAAAATCGCTTCCCGAAACCTTTTTAACCGCTTCAATCACCTCTCTTACCGAATACCCCTTGCCGTTGCCTAAGTTATAAACCAGTTCCCTCTCGTCTTCCAGCTTATTCAGTGCCAGCAGATGCGCCCTGCACAAATCATC
>CAZIKS010000106.1:0-5744 GCA_964539795.1 uncultured Pirellulales bacterium | reverse complement strand
ATAATCGCGGATACACGTCCCGTCCGGCGTAGGATAATCCGTCCCGTAGATTTCTATCCCGTCGTTTTGTCCCATCGCCGCCTTGATAATCCGCGGAATAAGGTGTGATTCCGGCCGGTGGTCCTCACCCAAAGTGCAATTGTTCCCCGCGCCGCACGCATTGAAATACCTGAGCGCTGCATATCGCAGCTTCCCCGCCTTGCTTTGCCAGTGACACATATTCTCTGCCGTCAGTTTGCTGTGCCCGTAAGGATTGATTGGCACAGCCGGACAATCCTCTGTAATCGGCACTTTCGCTGGCTTGCCGTACACCGCCGCTGTACTGCTGAAGACTAACTTCTCCACCCCGCTCGCCTCCATCGCCGATAGCAGCCTCTGCGTATTGCACACATTGTTCTGGTAATATTTAAGAGGCTCCGCTGCCGATTCAGCCACTTCGATAAAGGCCGCAAAGTGCATCACCGCCTCTATCTTATATTTCACGAGCGTCTCGACAACTAAATCGTAATCACCAATATCCCCCTTGACAAATTCAGCCCCCTGAACCGCCGCCCTGTGTCCCTTGCATAAATTATCAAAAACTATCGCCTCAAAACCCTCCCCCGAAAGCATCGCAGCCATATTGCTCCCGATATACCCTGCTCCACCTGTAACTAATACTCTCATAGATTTTTTTGCCTGCGTTTCTTATTCAATTGTTAATCTGCGCTCAGCTTTTCTTTTAGCTGCTTCAAAATCTCCGTACTAAGCCTCCTGTCTTCTCCCAGCTCAAACCAACTCATACCTGCTTCCTGGGCGGCGTTGGCCTCCAGTTGTTGTCTCAACCGGCTGCTTTTCGAAAACATCCGGTACGCCTGTGTACTGCTGCTGACTTCATACTCCGGCATATTCAGCCTCTCCACCTTAACATCGCATCCGATACACAATTCTCTTTCTTGCTGGCTTATATCTAATTCAACAGTCCTTCGAATACTGTGCAGATTTGCCTGGGCACGGTTGTAATCCCCGACATTGTCCTTCCGCCAGAATTCGAACGCTTGCGCCCCCGGTAACGGCCGGCTCCTTATATAACCGCTCTCGGCGTCCGATTTTGCAACCTTAAAGTGCATCCCGCTCAGCACTCCTTCAGCCGCCTCCATTGCCGCCGCTTTATTCACGCCCGGCAGACAGATTTCATCGATGGCTTCGAATTGCTGTTCCTTCGCGCACCCCACAAAAACCAGCATCGTCGCAATACCCCCAAACACTAATAATTTGCCTGTATTCATTGTTCGCCCGTTCATTATTTAATTTTTCTTAACGGGCGGATTATAACTGCCCTAGACTTCAAGCTCAAGAACCAATTCTTTTCAAAATTTAAACTGCTCTTTTACTTACTTGCCTGCCCTCTATGCCTTCGGCGGAAATATCTTGCGCAGGTATTCGCCGTCATACCGGCAGCTCTCCAGAACACCGAGAGGTATTTTCGTCCCCTCCATATGTATCCACCCCCGGTAACCTGCATCATCCATCGCCCTGCGCACTTCCGGAAAATCAATCGAACCCTTCCCGTACAAAGCATCGTTGTCTTTGGCATGGAACTCGCAGATATGCTTCTCAAGGTACCGGATTTCCTTGTAGATGTCATATCCGTTGCTGTGCGAATTGCCCACATCGTAGTAAACCTGCACCGCCGGCGAACCGACCCGCTCGATAATATCCATATGCTGCTCGGCGCTGAGCTGGCTTTCCATCCCTACAATTACTCCCTTCTCTTCCGCCTCCTCCGCCGCCCGTTTCAGCCGTTCGACCACAACGTCGATTCCCTTGCTGTCGTTGCGAAGGTCCCCCTTACCGAAGAACGCCAGAAGCAATACTTCACACCCCATTGCTTTGCATACCCCGATACCGTCAAGCACCCACTCCTCTGTCTTAGCCTCGCTCTTATATGGCACATTGTTCAAAACTCCCATCGCTAACGAACCGATTTCGACATCGTTCTCTCTTGCCGTTTCGAGAAATTTCTCCTGCAGCCCCCGGTCGAATAACGGCAGATTATATTCGGCGCTGCCCAAGTCAACCTGCACCCCGTCAAGCCCTATGCTCTTGGCCAGCGCAAGCGACTCCGGGTTCGTCCTTTTGCCTATCGTCCAGTCACAAACCCCTATCTTAAATCCCTTCCCGCAGCTTTTCCCCGCCGGCTTCTCAACTGCCGAACGCTGACACGAACCGCTCAACGCAAGTCCCCCGACCGCCAGGGCGCTCTTTAACATCATTTCACGACGACTGATTTGTTCACTTTTCATATCTCATTCCTTTCTATGCCTCAAGCCCGCTCAAATCCGCAACCATTCTTTCATTGCTGTTGACTATCTCACCCCATTTCACCTGCCGCCTCTCGTAGGCAGCCGTCCGCCCGAGGATTGTTACAAGGTTGCTCCGGACGCTCGGCCCCACCGTGGGATTATCAAATTGCTTTTTCGTAACATCTTCATAAAATCTCGCGATATTATTCACCGCCCCTTCCTTGTATATCTCTGTCGTATCTCCGCCCCGGTAGAACTTCTTCCCCCGTATCATAACCTTCCCGCCGTATTCGGTTTCAAGGACCCCTTCGGACCCGAACATCCGGTTTATTATCCCTTCTTTGGTGCCGTGTCCGTTGAATTGCCGCGAGCTGAAAGTTATCCCCACCCCATTGGGATACTGAAACACTAACGTATAATAGTCCCAGCAGTCCCCGACATCCGTTCGAACCTTCCGCCCGCCGCTGCCGAAGGCGTACAAAGGCTCCTCATCCATCACCCAGCTTGCTACATCGAGTGTATGAATATTCTGCTCGGTAATAATGTCACCCGAAAGGGCCTTATCGAATACCCAGTTTTTCAAACGCGCCTCTGCCGTTCCCGGCTCGGCCTTAATATCGAGCCGCCCGCAGTGATAGCTCGCCTCACCGAAAACCAGCTCTCCGATGTCCCCGTTGTGCACCCGCTTCACTGCCTCTATATAAAACTCGTTCACCCGAGTTTGAAAATCAACAAGAAAACACCGCCCCCTTAGACTCGCCGTCTTCCCGAGGTCATTTATCTGCCTGCAGCCGGGCGCATCCACCGCTATCGGCTTGGCTAAATAAACATGAACGCCGGCATCTACCGCTGCTGCCGCCTGCTCGGTATGAAAATATGGAGGGCTTATAATCGCTACCGCATCTAACTTTTCCTCTAAAAGCCTTTTATAACACGATAGTTTCGTAAACCGCTGCCCCTTCGCAACATTCAGCTTCTCGCCGAATTCATCTACCCGCTCCTCGAAATAATCCGCCGCAGCTACTATCTCGTATTCCCCGTGCTCAGCAAATAGCCCCGCTATCCACGTCCCCCTGCCCCCGCAGCCTATCAGTCCCAGCTTGATTTTCGAATTGGCCGCCGTACCTCGCACAAGTTCCGGCTTAATTATGCTGAATGTCAGCGCCGCCGCGCCGGCCTTCGCCATAAATCCCCGTCGAGTAACCTGACCGTCCCCTGATTTTTGTTCCTTGCCTGTTTCCATTTTTCACCCTTACATTTTTCTTGATATTCCTTAACTCCTCCAAATTATACCACCCCTGTAACGCCGGTTCAACAACCAAATCCCCACCGCACCGCAGGCTGCTTTTACCTTTGTTCCGGTATTTCTATGACACTCAAAGGAAGAGTCGCTTCCTGCCGCCCGTCTATCGCAAGGTCAATGCGATAATCACCGTAGTTTTCCAGTTTCATCCCCTGGATATTCAATATAAGGTTCTTCGCACACGAATCTTCGCCTTCCCTGACCCGCACCGTGATATTGTCCTCTAATTCCGGGCCGGCTTTTTTCCCGTCTGCATCGACAACGTTGATTTTTATCCGGTGGCTGCCTTCTTCGATTGAGGAAAAACGTATTCGTGCTGCTATCGTGCACGCCGGGTGAACCGCCGGAACCTTGGGCGAATATATCCGGTCGAACGCCCCTAATACATTCAGCTTTCCCTGGCCCTGTGTAGCGCAGTCGCATAACAAAAATGCTTCAATTTCCATCTTGTCTTCCTTTTCAATTTTAATTTCAATCAACCGGTCAGCCGTCCTTCATAATCGACCGTATCGCATCTTCGAGTTCTTTTTCTCTTTGAGACCCTATCAGCAGTTGCCTGCCGTTCTTAAACACAAGTTGTACGCCTTTATTCCCGCTCACATTATAAGCCCTGCCTTGTTTACCGCATCGAATCCCCCACCCCCCGTATTCGAGTAACGGCCGGTACTCTCGCGCATAATACTCGCTCAGTTCTTCCGCTCCAAATCGCTTGAATTTAAGGTGAAAGGGGTAAAAGCGTATATACAAACCGTCGCCCCGAACCTCTGTTTCCAGCTTCAGGCTGACAAAAAGAACGGCTATTCCTATGGGCACAAGTATTCCGCAGATTGTAAGTGTAGTAACGGGCAGTATTTTGATTCCTTCTTCTTCGGAGGGGATTTTGCTTAGTGAAAAAATGCCCAGAGGCAAAATCAGAAGCATTGACACAAATATCAGCCACCGAAGCCATAGACCGAATCTCTGCTCCTCGCGATAAATAAGTCCACTCTCTTCACTCATTGTCGTTACCTCTTTAATTTTTGCCCCCCGTTTCTGAAAAATTATATCAGCTTTCCAGACCTTGTCAAACCAAAATTTCCTCCACCTTTTCCAGGGGGTTCTATTCCCTACTGATTATTTTCCTGCACATATATTATCCTTAGTTTATACGCTTTTGTTAATAAGCCGGGTCAGGCCGGAAATGTTAATAGCAAATCGGCCCTAAAGATGTAATTATGAGTACTTTTTTCCTTTACTATCCGGCCTTAACCGGACATAATATCCCGTTATGAAGAAATCTTTAGCACATCTGCCGCAGGCTAAGGCCGATGAAGTCCAACTTATCGCCGCAAAAATCCGCTCACTGGCACAAGACGTACAAATGGTGATTCTCTTCGGAAGCTATGCACGCGGAGACTTCAAAGACGGCCCACACTCTCAGGGCAGAGGTCGCCTGCTCATCCATAAAAGAAGCGATTACGACATCCTCGTTCTTACCGCAGCCGAATTCTCCGCCCGCGATATCAGCCTTTGGGACAAAGTAAAACAAAAACTCGCCAAAAGTGATCTATGCGCCCACGTTCGCATAATCGCCCGCGACATCGATTTCGTCAATTTCAAACTAAGTCAGGGCCAGTACTTCTTCACTGAAATCTGCAAACAGGGAATCTTAATATATGACTCCGGCCGCTTCAAACTTGCCCGAAGAAAGAAATTAAAACCAGCCGAAGAAAAACAAATCGCTCAGGACACCCTCGATGAAGTCTTCAAAAGTGCAAAGAACTTTTATGATGGTTATGAGTTCCACTTCAGTAAGAGTCACTATAAGGAAGCCGCTTTTAGTCTTCATCAAGCCGTTGAACATTCATATAAGACTGTCCTTTTAATCTTTGGCGGCGAATGTCCGCAGGAGCATCATTTGGATATATTGGGCGACCTGGCCGCCGACTACTGCCCGCAATTAAAAGGCCTAATCCCTCGCGAAAGCGAGTGCCAAAAAGAACTCTTTGAACTGCTGGACTACGCCTATATCGGCGCAAGATATGACAGGGAATATAAGATAACGAAAGAACAATTGAAAAAGCTTTCCAAATACGTCAGTAAACTACACACCGTAACAGAAAAGATATGCGTAGCGAAAATCGAGAGTTTGGTTTAACCACTGATAAACTTGGCGC
>CAZIKS010000105.1:0-12863 GCA_964539795.1 uncultured Pirellulales bacterium | reverse complement strand
TTTTTAAGAAACGGTTTTTTCTGTATAATTTCGGCGTGCAGGAGGGTAACGGCAGGGTCATCGAGGTTTTTGATACGGCTGGTCTCGGGTAGTTTAAGCCATTCTAATATTTTCATAATTAGTCTAACGGGTTTTTCCCAGCCACTTTATTTTCTTAAAGGCTATCCAGCTCATCTTAATCAGGAGCCATCCGTGCCTGAAACGGCTGATATTTGTTACGCCGTAAGTTCTGGCCTGATAAGTTACCGGGACTTCGACAATCTTTAGGTTTTGTTTTACCGCGCCGAAAATAAGGTCAAAATCACCAAAGGGGTCAAAATCACCGAAATAGGAGCGGTTGGCTGCTATTAACTCGTAGTCTTTTTTATAAATCATTTTCGTTCCGCAAAGGGTGTCCCTGAACCTTTGTCCCAGCAGCCAGCTGAATAATGTTCCGAAAAACTTGTTAGCGAGAAGATTTAAGAATCGCATAGCCTGCTTTTGCATCGGATAAACAAGTCTCGAACCGTTTATAAACTCGCCCTTGCCATCGCGTAAAGCCCTGAAGAATTTCGGCAAATCTTCCGGCGGCGCCGTCAAATCGGCATCCTGAATTACCAGCACGTCCCCGGCTGCACCGGCAAAGCCTTTTCTCACGGCATCGCCTTTACCGATACCGTCGCCCTGATGAAGGAGGCGGACTTTGCGGTCAGGATGCTGATTTACCTGTTCCTGAATTTTTTCAACAGTGCCATCGGTGCTGTTACCATCGACAAAGATTATCTCCGTTTCCCTGCCCATTTGAGGAATACGCCTTACGGCTTCTTCTATATTTCCCTTTTCGTTTCTGCAGGGGACTATGACAGAAACCGACAAATCTTCATCGCGCCGGGAAGCAGACGATGGACGGGCTATTACAAGGTTCACTAAATTAAACAGACGAAATCCCGGCAACAAAGAAAGGGAGTAATTGCAGAAACTCGACAGCAGTGGAATGTACTTAGGCAGTAGAAGATAAGAATCGGAGCGAACAGGCTCAAAGTCGCTCAACTTGAGCAGATTTGCAATATCCTGCGACGGAAGCCAGTTCTGATACGGGCGGGGTCGGCGAATCTTCAGACGGGAACCGAGGCACAAAATTGCCTCCCACAGATAATTATAATAAGTTATTACAATCCGGGTGCTATCTTCAGTTAAAGGTCGAATATGTTCCAACACCTTTTGAATATCATGCCATTGACCCAGCGCATTACAAATCAGGACGTAATCAAATTTCTCGTTGAGGTCCATTTCGTGTGGGTCTGAGACATAGAATTTCAAGTGCGGGAATCGCTTTTTAGCCAGCTCAACGGCATTTGGGTCCGGGTCAACTCCCACGCCGTAAGAAGGTTTAACAGCAGCCAGCAGGTCGCCGCATTCGCAACCTACATGTAAGACCCTGCTGTTTGGGCGGACAGCAAATTTATAAATTTTGTCCAGCCATTTATAATAATATGAATTTCTTTTCCGCCAGCGAAGTAATGACTTCTCATTGGTTTGTTCTGCAAAGGTTGTTTCAGACGAATTTAAAGTGTTATTTTCCGTCTCAAGCATAAATTTCAATGCCTCGGAATTAAAAGAACCTTAGAACATAACCTTTATCCGTGGTTCGAATATTTTGCCATACCCTGCTCGCGCCACCAATGGATTGTTCTGTTCAGACCTTCATCGAAAGGCATTTCAGCTTCAAAGCCGAATAACTCTTTTGCCCTGCTCGTGTCCAGAGAGCGTCTCGGCTGGCCATCGGGCTTTGAAGTGTCCCAGGTTAGTTTGCCTTTGAAACCCGTGAGCTGTCGGATTTTTTCGGTAAGGTCTTTAATTGTTATTTCAAATCCGGCCCCGAGATTGACCGGTTCAGCACCGTCATACTTTTGAACAGCCATCGTGATTGCGCGAGCGGCATCTTCAACATATAAAAATTCGCGACTGGCCGAACCTGTTCCCCATACCGTCACTTCTTTATTTCCGGCTTCCATCGCTTCACAGAACTTGCGGATAAGAGCCGGTATAACGTGGCTGGTTCTGAGGTCAAAATTGTCGCCCGGCCCATACAGATTGACCGGCAATAAGTAAATGCCGTTAAGGCCGTATTGCCGACGATAGGCCTGAAGCATAACGAGCAGCGCCTTTTTGGCTATGCCGTAGGGTGCGTTTGTTTCCTCCGGATACCCGTCCCAGAGATTTTCTTCTTTGAAGGGAACCGGCGTGAACTTCGGATATGCGCAGATGGTGCCTACCTGTACGAACTTTTTAATTTTGCGCAATCTGGCATGTTCGATTAGATGCAGGCCCATTGCCATATTGGCGTAGAAGAACCTGCCGGGATTCTCGCGGTTGGCCCCTATTCCCCCCACCTCGGCAGCTAAGTGAATAACAACACTCGGAGCCATATTATCATACATTCGAATCACATCGGCTTCTTTGGTCAGGTCGTAATCTTCGATAAGCGGTATTAATAAGTTCTCTTCAGGGACACCGAGATTTAGCAACTGTTTTTGCAAATGCAGGCCCAAAAAGCCTGCCCCGCCGGTAATAACAATACGCTCGGTTGAAAGTTCCGTCACTTCAGATTTCCTAATTTGCATCCATCTTGCGCCTGTTATCGATTAAGAGTTTTTCCTGCCTGGCTAATTCCCAGTCGGCATCAATCATCATCGCCGCCAGTTGTTCAAAACCGACTTTTGGCTCCCAGCCCAAAACTTTCCTTGCCTTGGACGGGTCACCCCGGAGCAAATCAACTTCCGTCGGGCGAAGATATCGTTTGTCAATTTCCACATACTTATTCCAATCCAGGCCGACCCGCTTAAAAGCCAGTTCGAGAAATTCTCTAATTGAATGTGTTTGACCTGTAGCGATGACATAGTCATCGGGTTTTTCCTGCTGAAGCATTAGCCACATTGCCTCGACATAGTCTCCGGCAAAACCCCAGTCTCGTTTAGCATCGAGATTGCCCAGATATAATTTTTCCTGGAGGCCCTCTTTTATGCGTGTTGCCGCTCTTGTAATTTTCCTGGTGACGAACGTTTCGCCCCTTCTGGGCGATTCATGATTGAATAATATGCCGTTGGAGGCAAACAGGCCGTAAGCTTCACGATAGTTTACCGTTTGCCAGAAGCTGAAAGCCTTGGCACAGCCGTACGGGCTGCGAGGATAAAACGGCGTGGTTTCCGTCTGCGGGACCTCGGTGACCTTGCCATACATTTCACTGGAAGAGGCCTGGTAAAATCTTGTATCCAGTCCGGTGTCGCGAATAGCTTCCAGCAGCCTGATTGTACCGACAGCGTCTGTCTGCACAGTATAAACAGGCTGGTCGAAGCTCACTTTGACGTGTGATTGTGCACCAAGGTTGTAAACTTCATCCGGCTGAACGCGGGTCAGGATTTCTCTCAGGCCGGTACCGTCGATTAAATCGCCGTAATGCAGGAATAAACGCGTGCCGGGTTGATGCGGGTCGGTATAGAGGTGGTCGATTCTTTGCGTATTAAAAGAGCTTGACCTGCGGATAATGCCGTGAACCTCGTAACCCTTGTCCAGTAATAGTTCGGTCAGATAACTGCCGTCCTGGCCGGTTATGCCGGTTATAAGCGCCCTTTTGGCCATTGTGTTTTCTCCCAAAAATTAATTTCGTCAATCAAATCTCAATGTTAGCATTTACGCCGAGGCGACATTGTCGGTTTAGAATGCCCGGCCACACTGTACAAGTCTCTCGATTTTGCTTAAAAATACCACGTTTGCCTGAAAAATACAACTATCTCAACCTGATGAGATAAAAAAATAACCCCTTATTCATAAGGGGTTATGACTGGGCGGTATTGGACTTGAACCAACGACCTCCTGCGTGTCGAGCAGGCGCTCTAGCCAACTGAGCTAACCGCCCTGATAGCCGCCCAATATACTATCGTAAAAAAAATCAGAAATCAACAAATTTTATGTAAAACTGTTTTTGCGGAAATTGAACCTAAAAATGAACGTGGCGACCGTAAAGGCCGCCCCGCTTAAAAATACCATACAGTAACCGCTTGCTTATAGCTACGGTGCGGTGAATACATAAACGTGCCGTTGCTCGGTTGCGAAGTTGTCGGTTATAGTGCCGCTTACAATCGGCTCGGTCCGACTCTCGAATTTTACCTGGGCCGAGGTGGCGGTAACGCCGGAAACCGTCAGGTCCACATTGTTGACGGCTGAGCTGATATTTATAGCGATTAGATATAAGTCGCCGTCGTATTCCTTCAATATCGTGTGGACGTCCGGGTCGGAGACCGATACCTGCAGCGGCGAGGTGTCTGATACAAGGGCAGGGCTAAGCTCTTCCAACTCAAGTGAAATATCCACAAGTGTACCCCAGGATGGAGAACTTGGTTTATAAGCGAACCAGTGCACACCGTTGGCCGTGTGTGTAATAGCCCCATAGGTTGTAGCGTAAAGATATTCTGAACTCGGGTCTGGTTCGCTGTCCCAGGCGAAACGCAGAACCATCCACATTGGCCGGTCCTGTCCGGTTGAAGCCCGCAGGGTGTCAGTCTGGTCGATTACCGTTGAGACGACCCCGCTGTAGGAATCGGTCATTTGAATATCAGCGGTGTCGGAGTACTGGTACAAATTACTCGGTGCCCAGGGCATCATAAGCACGGAGGTTGGATGATTGGCGTCCTCTTCGTGCAGCAGTGTTGACATAAAGCGAATTTCCGGCGGCGGGACATTCCAGCTTCCGATGTCCGGCTCGTCGCAGTTATACCAGCAGATAATCGCGGGATGATTTTTCATAGGTCTGGCCGCTAAAGCCGTCTGTGTTGTCGCGTGGCCCCTTGCGACTCCTGATAAGTCACCCCAGGTCATCATCCCATAGGCCTCACATTCGTCAAGGGCTTCAAGCGTGGTTAGCTGGGCGGCAGTTGAAACAATATTAAAGCCGGTACTGGTCAATTCAGACGGCACACCGCCATATATTCCAATGGGGAAGAAAGGTTCACCGTCAACGAGCGTTCTCTGGCCGTCGAGTGTAACAATCCTTGGCGTTGTTGCAGGCGGCGCCGGCGGGTCGCTGCCACCTGCTTTCGCTAATGAAACGGCATCGAAATAGAGCTTGTCGGTACCGTAACTGGCTAAGTACAGATTAGTCTGGCCTGTGCCTGTAACGGTAACTGAATATTGTTTTTCCTCCCAACTGGTGCCGACGTAGGTTTCGGGACAGGAGCTTCCGGAGGAAATAATACCGCTGTCGCCGCCGGCGAAGAAATAGCGCATTATGACGTTCGGGTCGGCGGAGCCTTTCACCCAGAATGTAAGGTCATAATCGCCGGGCTCAAGTGACACGTTTGCTATAATAGCGCCGCGACCCGTGGATGAACCCTCTTCAAGACAGGTAATTTTGGCTGCATAGACGCCTGACTTTGCATTATCTCCGGTTCCTGTACCGAAAATATAATCTGCGCCGTCCCACTTTCCCCAGGAGTTCCAACCCTGCAGGCCCAGCTCGAAGTCGCCGTTTCCAACGACATTGCCGGGAACCGTAATGAGTGGATGGCCTGGGTCCGTGTTTCTAAGCCATTCGTCGTCGCTGGTACCTTTCATTGCCCGCAGATTGTCTATATATATCGTTGCCCCGTTGCCGGAGGAATATGCACTCTCCGACCACACAAAGAAATAATTGAAACGTGTCGTATCGATTTCCGTCGCCATCCCTGCTATCGAATACTCGACCTCGTGGTATCCCTCGTTGTAAAGATAGTACCAGGAAGTATATTTATTACCATATATATCTTGGAACCTGGCGGTTACGACCATAGGCGTGCCTTCAAGGTAGATGTCAAATTTGATTTTTTTATAGCCGCTGATATCTATTGCGCTTCCATTATTGAAAGCAAACCACTGTATAACTTCACCGTAAGTAATCTTTAGAGAGTGACTGCCCTCGGTAACGTGCTCAGTGGACAGGGAGGTTGTACCCGTAGTCGAGGACCAGCAGTCGTCCAGTTCAGCTTGACTTTCGATGGAAGATATAAGCATTTCCGTGGGAAAATACTCCCACTCATTGGCCAAAAAGCCATAGTCTCTCAAGTCCACTTGACCATTGAGGTCTGCATCGGCCTGAAATACTTCCGGCTCGCTCTTTAGCCAGTCGGCTACCAGAGCCTCAAGGTCTTCGTTATTTACCAGCCCATTACCGGTGAAGTCGGCTGCGATATACTCTTCCACCGTGAAGCTCCAGATATTTCCTTTTGTAATGGTAGGCCCGGCGTCATTAACCTCGTCGATTCGCCAGTAATAAGTCTCTGTTGATTTTAGAATAGAGTAAGGGTCGTAGGTGGTATCGCCGAGTGGCTGATTGCCTTTGTAGACACTTGTGCCTACCGGCCAGGTATTATCGGCATTGTTGACACTATCGGAATTGGTGCCGAAGTAAATGTCATGGCTGTCGGCGCCGTCGCCGGCAGACCAGCTCAGTTCAACATCGCAAGCAACATCGGTGGCTTGACTCAAAGGACTCGGGTTAGTCGCCTTGTTAGGGTTTATCGGCGCAAATGCCGCTACGGAGTGGGTCATTCGGCTGATACTTGGATGATACCAGCTCATTGTTACTGTCCCCGCCGAAGTTGCCGACCTTGTGCTGCCGGCTCCGCCGCTGGCGACGTTAAACTGCTCGACCATATCGGTACCTGTTGCAGTGAAGACGCCCGCATTGCTGCTGCCGACCACATCGACCACCCACATACCACTGCTGCCGAGAGCGATATCAGTGGATATGTCACATCCCGAGTCAATAGAATTTGTATCGACAGCCTCAACAGTTTGTTGAGCCACATTAGCCAGCGAAATACCGCCGCCGCATATCCTGTCAACTTCACCCACATAGTTAGCCAAAATAGTGTAAGAGCCGGACGAAGGCAAATCACTTTCCAGCAGGTAAAATAACTCCGTTTTCATTTTGGTGATGGTACCTTCGGTTATGGCCGAACCCACTACCGGGTTCAGATAAACGCCATTATATTTGACACTTTGTATCAGGTCAGTTTCACTGTTATCTTCACAAGCTAGGCCCACTATCAGGATACGATTTTGGCCGCTGCCGATTGTGTGTGTCCAGCTTAGCGACCAACTGATATCGGTGGAATTTGAGCTGTTGGCGTCAAAAACAATGTCGTCCGCCCAGACAGTACCTGCCAGACCGAATAGCAAGGCAATAGAAAATACGCGAATGAGGTTTTTCGACAACATATCACCCTTCCTCCTTATCGTTAGCTTAATAAATAATAAGGTGTTATACAAAATCACCTCATAACCCGGTTTTATTGTACAATATCCGAGTAAACAGGTCAAGTAAGAAACACCGCCCCCCTCATAATATGCACGTAAAGGCGCTAAAGCCGTCAAATTGTACCTTGACGTCTGATATCAAAGAGGACCTTGTGAGTTTTTAGCACTCACTGTTCCTGTCGCAAACAATACCCGTTAAAAAGCTGTCTAAATTACAGGAAGGTCTCCTTATACCAGGCCATATACTCACGAAGCTTTTTCAGATAACCTTCGAGGTCGAGAAGCTGTTCATCACATATCAGGTAGGTCATATCCGCCCGGCGATTGGCGAAGTGGCGAGCCCGGTCCTGCCTGTGGAAAAACTTTTTGTCCGCAGTTGACATTCCCTTCGGCAGACTTGTCTTCTTAAATACCGTTACCAGGTTGTTGAAAACCTTGTCCCTTTCAGCCAGGTTTTTCTCGACTATCCCTGCGGCCTGCTCCATCGCCTCGTAAGCTTCCCTGTGGCTTACGAATCGCTGCCTGTGGGCCTGGGTAATAGCCCCTTCCAGTTCCGCCAGGTCGATGTAGGTCTGGCAGGTGTGTTTGAGAAGGTCGATAAGACTGATAAATATCTCGAAGTCGTAACTGTTCTTTACGCCACGGCCCAGATTGTCCCTGCATATCTTCAGCGCCCTGTTCATTTCGCTCGACTGGGCTTTTGACCTGTCTGTCATCTCTTTATATTCTCTTCTCCAGAACGGGTCATACTCAAGGGAGTCATCCCGAGGAAGGTCCGGCAGATAGGTCTTGCCGATATCCCCGTGATGCCAGACATTCCGCTCGAATGTGTCCATATAATAATAGGCGCTTTTGCTTAGTATGGTGAACAACTCAGCCATATCTTTCACGTTGTCGCCATAGTAATTTTTGAAATATTTTTCCCGGAACTCATCTAAGCCCGGATTGGCGCCGCTCCAGGAAAACTCGGCTGAATTAACAAACGCCATCATCCAGACCTGGTTATGCAGACCTGAGTCATCCCACGATGTATTTATCATACCGTCAAAAACTCCCGCCGAAGCCGCCGCAGATAATTGCCGGTGGGAATTTACAAGGCAGTCATCCACAGCCTTACCTCGTCGCATCTTGTAGTAGTAAGGCAGAAACAGATGTTCAATCCCGGGGTTGGGGTCATAGAAAAACACCGGATAACCTCTCTTCTTCGATTCTGTCACATACGAATAATCTTTGCCGTAGTCGCCGCTTTCGGTAAGAACCAGGCCTTTGACCGGAACAATTCCCTTCGCCGGAGACCTGCTTTTTTCCCAGCCCAGCGCCCTTTCCCACGCCATCACTTTGCGAGTCGGAGACATCAAATGCTTGACCGCCTTATTGATAAAGATGTGGTACAGTCCGCTTTTGCCTATCTCTTCGGCCTTGGCCTTACAGCCGCATTCAACACCCTGACCTACCTCGTAAGTCTCATCCGAACCTATATGAATGTACTCCGAGCCCGGCGTTGCCTTGATGGCGTCTTCCCACAAGTCGAACATAAGCTCATAGGTACCGTCCTTCAACGGGCAAAACTCCCAGTTCGAAGCTGCGATTTCACGCAGATGAGCGTGTTGCGGCCATTTAAGTATGAAACTTACATGACCAAGCCCCTGAACCAGCGGCACAAGCTGAACGTGATACTTTCGGGCATAACGGGTAAAAGCCTGCATCTCTTCCATCGTAAAAGCCCCCGGGGCCCCGATTTCAGGATGGCTCGGATATTCGAATTTGTCCTCCCACTCCCAGACCAGCATATTGATTTTGTAACCGGCCATATCACGAATGAAACTCCTCACGTACTCGGCCTTGTCCTGATGGTGTTTCGTATCGTAATGCACCGCCCGCTGCTCAATGTCAGGCCAGTCGGTTATCTCCATACCTTTTATATAAGGGCCGGAGTCACCCTTTTGAATGACCTGCAATAAAGTCTGCGTACCGTAGAACAGGCCGGCCTCGCCGTTGGCCTTGATGGTCACCTTATCCGAAGCTACAGACAGGTCGTATCCCTGGTCACCGAGTTTTTCAGCGGCGCCTTTTCTGGTCAGGATAATTGACCTGGTTGCGGGCGATTTGCCCACACTGACTTTAACGTCCCATTCTTTTTCAATATCGCCGGCCAGTTCTTCTGCTGCGAATTTGTCGGCTTCGGATGCGTTTTTGTCAACCACTATGACAAGCTTGCCGCCGAGCATAAAATTATCGCCGCCGAGTTCTACCTGCTGGGGATAAGGGATAAGATTAATGCCGGCGCTATACAATTCCGTCGCCGAACCTTCGGCAGGAACCGACACGGCCAAACACAAAATCATCGATACAAACATAAACCATTTCTTTACTGCGACCATTTCCATCTCCTTTTTCGATTAAACTTTAGGTTCTTACAGGTAAGTTTTCTTATACCAGTCCATATATTCACAAAGTTTCTTCAGATAATCCTCAAGACCGAGCATCTGTTCATCACATATAAGGTAAGTCATGTCCGCCCGGCGAAATGCAAAGTGACGCGCCCTGTCCTGTCTGTGGAAAAACTTCTTATCCGCCGTTGACATTCCCTTCGGCAGCCGTGCCTTCTGCCACACAGCCACCAGTTCATTGAAGACCTTGTCCCTTTCAGCCAGGTTTTTCTCAACTATCCCTGCGGCCTGCTCCATCGCCTCGTATGCCGCCCGGTGGCTTACAAATCGCTGCCTGTGGGCCTGGGTAATAGCCCCTTCCAGTTCCGCCAGGTCCAGGTAAGTCTGACAGGTATGTTTGATAAGTTCGGCAATGGTGACAAATATCTCGAAATCGTAGCTGTGCCTGACGCCAAGTTCGAGATTTGTTCGGCAGATAGTCAGGGCCCTGTCCATCTTCTCTAACTGCTCTTTAGACCGCTCCACCATCTCTTTATATTCTCTTCTCCAGAAGGGGTCATATTCAAGGGAGTCATCCCGGGGAAGGTCCGGCAGATGCGTTTTGCCGACGTCCCCCCAGTGCCACACCTTTCGTTCGAAAGTATCCATATAATAATAAGCCCCGTCATTAAATAGCTGCCATAGCTCACGTATGTCCTTTACTTTTGGGCCGTAGTAATTCGTGAAATACTTCTCGATGAATTCATCCAGCCCCGGCGCTTTGCCGCTCCAGGAAAATTCGGCCGAATTGACGAACGTCATCATCCAGACCTGGTTGTGCAGCCCGCTGTCATCCCATGAGGTATTTATCATCATATCGTAATCGCCTGAAGTAGCCGCCCGTGAAACAGTGTTGTAGGAATTTTCCAGGCAGCCCGATATCTCTTTGTCCTTTCTTATCCGGTAAAAATAGGGCAGAAACAGATGCTCAATTCCCGGATTGGGGTCATAGACATAATTGCTGAAGAGACCCTTTGGTGCCTTGGCACTTGAACCTCGCCCGTATGCCCCGCTCCAGGTAATAATTTTACGGCCGCAACCGCTTAAGTTGTTTATATTGCGTTCGAGAAAAATCTTCATAAGACCCCTCTTGCCAATCTCATCGGCCTTCGCCTTGCACCCGCACTCCACTCCCTGACCTAACTCGTAAGTCTCATCGCAGCCGATATGCAGATATTCAGACCCGGGTGTCGCTTCAATAGCCTCTTTCCAAAGATCCAGAAGCAGCTCATACCCGCCGTCCCTCAGCGGACAGAACTGCCAGTTGGACGCTGCAATCTCCCGAAGGTGTGCATTTTGCGGCCATTTAAGAATAAAGCTCACATGCCCCAGCCCCTGAACCAGCGGCACAATCTGAATGTGATATTTCTGTGCGTAGCGCGTAAGCTCCTGCATTTCCTCCATTGTAAATGCCCCCGGAGCCCCAATCTCCGGATGATTCTTATAGGCAAACTTGTCCTCCCATTCCCAGAGGAGAATATTAATCTTGTAATGGGCCAGGTCGCGGATGAATCCTCTTACATATTCAGCTTTGTCCTGGTGGTGCTTGGTATCATAATGCACCGCTCGCTGCCCAATGTCCGGCCAGTCGGTTATCTCCATACCCTTTACATACGGACCTGAACTGCCGCTCTGAATAATCTGCAGCAGTGTCCGCGTTCCGTAAAACAGACCCGCCTCACCCTTGGCCTCAATTGTTATTTTTTCCGGCGTCACGGACAAACTGTATCCCTGGTCGCAAAGCTTTTCGGGGGCGGCCTTTCTGGTCAGTATAATTGATTTGCCAACCGCAATGTCGGCCACGCGAACAGTGATGCCCCAGTCTTCCTTGAGACATCGGGCCAATTCTCCCGCTGCGAAGCGGTCCTTTTCCGATGCGTCCTTATCAACCACTATCGCCATATTGTCCCCCAACATAAAGTCCCCTCCCCCGAGTTTTACCTCCTGTGGACAAGGAATGACATTGATGCCGGCCTTATACAATTCAGTAGCCGAATCACCGGCAAAGCCAGGCCCAGCCAGACACAAAATCATCGATACAAAAATAAACCATTTCTTTAATGCGGCCATTTTCATCTCCTTTTTCGATTAAAATTTAGGTTATTAAAGGTAAGTTTTCTTATACCAATAAATATATTCACGCAGTTTGCTCAGATAATCCTCCAGCCCGAGAAGTTGTTCATCATATATCATAAAGGTCAAATCCGGCCTGCGGTTGGCGAAGTTGCGCTGCTGGTCACGGCCGTGCACATATTTCTTCCCCGGTATCGACATACCTCTGGGCAATTGTGACTTCTGCCAGGTAACTACGATTTTGTTGAAGATTTCTTCACGCTCAGCCAGGTTCTCCTTGACTATCTGCTCAGCCCGCTGCAGGGCCTCGTATGCCTTCTCGTGGCTGGGAAAGTGTGCCCGGTGGGCTTCTGTTATGGTATTCTCAAGCTCCGAAAGGGCCAGATACGTCCGGGCCGTGTGCCGGAAAAGTTCCGCTATACAGCTGCAAAGCTTGAAGTCATAAGCTTTTTTGGCCCCCTGTTCCAGATTCACCCGGCAGATTTCAAGGGCCCGCTCCATCTTGGGAATCTCTTCCTTCGAGCGTTCGACCATCTCGCGGTACTCGGTGTTCCAGAAACGGTCGTACTCCACATCATCCCGCGGCAGGTCCGGCAGGTGTGTCTTGCCAACCTCGCCCCAGTGCCAGACCTTGTGCTCGAAAGTATCCATATAGTAATAGCTGCCTTTATTAAGCAGCCGGAAAAGCTCCTGCACGTCCCTGCTTTGTGGCCCGTAGTAATTTGTAAAGTATTTCTCCTCGAACTCTTTGAGCCCCGGCCCCTTCCCGCTCCAGGAATATTCAGCCGCGATTATGTAACGCAGTATCCATAACTGGTTGTGCACACCCGAGCAGTTCCACGAGGTGGAAATCATCCCCTCGTAATCCCCCGACAAAGCCGCAGGCGGCAGGCTCTTGTATGAGTTCTCCAGGCAGCTTGGGGCCTCTTTACCCCTTCTTACCCTGTAAAAATAGGGCAGAAACAAATGCTCGATTCCCGGATTTGGGTCGTAGACGTAAAAAGTGTAACCTTTTTTAAGGGCTTCCTTGAATTTCTGCGAATCATATCTTCCCGGAGTCATCAGCCCATCCGTGGCCATGACTTTATG
>CAZIKS010000104.1:0-12868 GCA_964539795.1 uncultured Pirellulales bacterium | reverse complement strand
TGTTAATGCAACTTGCTTATGCCTAAAAACCGACTTTTTCAGGGACGACTAATTAAAGAAGTGACAATGATGCCTTACATCAAAAAGTCCGGGCGCTATATTAGACGTAAGCGCCCGAACTTTATTTGCTTTGCAAACAGGCCGTTATTTACGGCAGCACTCATAGAGCACAATTATTGTGCCCGAGATATCGTTTGCTGCTACTGCTGTTGATGCCAAACAGATATAACTTTATGCAACAGCTTTCTTTCTGTAAAACAGCCAAAGAATAATACTCAAAGCAATCAGACCGACAAGACCATTTTCGCCAAGACTACTAATCAGTGCGGTAAGATTAGCAACAATTGATCCGAAGAAAGGAGCATTTGTCCCAAAAAGGATTCCAGCGGCAATTCCTATTGCAATTAACAACAGGAAAATTTCAGTAACCTCACCGAGCCATTTTTTAACTTCTTCCAGAAAGCGCATCTCTAACTCTCCTAAATAGAGTAATAAAAATTGATATACCAACGTCCGAAAATATTAATCGGTTTATCCTATCAAATTACTTTAATCTTTCCGGCTCAACTACTTTCAGGGCAGACAAAGGCAGTTGTTTTTTGATGAATGACAACGATAAATTATCAATTTATAACCCTCATTATCTTTCTGTAAAGCCACATTTGTTAAAATGGGCAAATTTTCGCTTGACGCTATATGTTAAAATGGGTAAAATAAATATATGTTCATCAATACCTTATCGTTTATTGTGCGATTATGGATTATCCTTGCATTTTGGGTTTTCGTATGGAAGCTTATAGAGCCCAAAACGCAACTGATGCGTGTATTGAGAGCTGCACTGCTCGTAATTGGTTTTTTAGGTATCCTTGGCCTGTTAAGAATCACAGGGCAGTGATTCACCCGCAGGCATCATGCCAAGTTTGAAAAGCTTCAGAATTCAGCTTAAGCCAAAAAACACTTTTTATCAAAAATTACGTGTGAGATTTTTGCGGGAAGTATTGTATTACCAAAGCCCGGGTAACAACCTATATTTGACTTTTTTGGCATATTCACTGTACCCGTTTAGTTCATTTCTAAGCGTTTTATCTTCCAGGAAAGTCCGGATGATTAATATAAGAACGGCAGCTATTGCCGGAATCAATCCATAAACCGAACCAATAATGAGCGGAGCTGATACCACCCACAAAATTGCGCCAACGTATCCGGGATGTCTTACAATCCTGTACGGCCCAGCCGTTATTACCTTATGGTTTCTGTCTTTCTGAATACGAACGGTGGTTTCAAAATGCGTGTTTACCAGCATCGCCCAATACATAAGAGTCACACCAGCAACGAAAGCAACTGCACCGGCTATGGAAAAGCCGACGGCAAGATTCGACCACTTATATCTTCCAACGTCCAACGCTGCCACAGCTGTTACGACATAAAATCCCACAATTCCAAATGTCGGCACGAGTATCTTGTCCCACCACTTTGTGTCCTTCTTTTTCTTCCAATCCCCTCTGTGATTAACAAGCTCGGGATTGACAACTGCCATAACCATCATCCCCCCAAATAGAGTAACCAGGCTCAAAGCAACAAAGAACCACACTCTCGGCATAGCCAAATGCCCCGCGCAGCCAAATACAAGTGTGCCTTGTGCAACAGGTCCCACAAAGGTCCCAACAAGAATCTTGATTCCGGGTTTCTTCAGCCCGGCCTTGTCTTCTGATGAATTATTACCCTTATTCATTAGATGTTGTTATACATTGAAAGGGAAAAAAGTTCAAGACAAGTGCTGTAATCGACTGCCCCAAAATCTTCCTGCGGCAAATCAGTATATTGTCTTAAATTGTCGACAATTTCTATTTATGTATTTTAATTTGAGGTTTTATTGATTCGTTTCGGTTGAGTTAGGGTCAGTTGTCTGTGCCGTTTCCTGAGGTTTTTGCTCATCTTCTACCAATTCTGAAAGCGGTTTTGTCAGGTTCTCGGCTTTATATTCAGGGATTTCATAAATCCAGCCTTTATGTTTCGCCGAAAATTCATTGGCTTTGTCACGTGCAAGAAATCTGGCCTCCTTTTCCTTCAGTTCAGCGTCATTGGAATCCTTAACTTCCTTCTCGGTAACGAGGATTTTGTCGGTAAATTCCGCACCGCAGGCTATATAAGTCTTATCATCTCTTTCAGCAATTCTTATTGTGTAAACCGTCGAATCCTTTAACCTGCAGATAAATTGCCTGTCGAAACTGAATTTATCCTCCGCTTTCGATTCATTTTTAACATCATCGAATCTAAGACTTGCCAGGACAAAGAGAACATTTTTAGCATCACTGTTTTTGAGTTTCTTGCCGTCGGGAAGATTTTCCAGAATAATATCGTCGCTACTATCTCCAGCTTTCAGGGTATAAACCTCATCGGGGCCTTTGACGGTTACGGACTGAATATCATCACGATTTATCGAAAAAAGCTCCTGCTCAATATAATTCATTGCGCTATTACTAAGCCAGGGCTGTTCCAGAGTAACGTAAACACTGTTATTGGACAAGAGCCTGACATATCTTCCCTGGCCCTGCTCTTTACTCTTTCCCATTACGACACCGGTCAGCAGTGAAGAGTCCGGCCTGAAAAACTTAACAATAATTTCTGCATCTTCCTCGGTAATTCCAAGAGCCTCGTGGTTAGCCTTATCATCGGTATAAAGTTCGCCTGTTTTGATATCCAGGCACTTCGTAATCAACTCATTTACTTTGCTGGTAACGGCGGGATAATTATCTTTGTTGGTAACTACGAAATGTCCCCCCTGACGTTTGAGAGTTACAGTATTTTCCGCCTTTCCTAACACAATGCTGCCGATATCGGCCGGGTCGAGTCCCTGAATAAGATAAACAGGACTACCGGGCTGAGTCTTTGATTTGTTGGAAATATTCGATTGAAATACAGCCCATATAACCATTAAACCGGCAACAATTGCCAAAACGACGAGTCTTCTGTTACTCATTACGAAACTCCTCTTACTGTTCCAAAACTTTTTAAGCGTCACTTGCGTGACTAATATAATGCCTTTTTCTTATGCTTCGACGGATGCCCAATATAATCGCAACTATAAGCACTACTCCCGGCCCGGGAAGCATGTTAAAACTCCTTAGCATATTACCTAATTTCTCTGTATCTTCACGTTTCTTCAATTTTATGTCATTTAATTGACGTCGGGCCTGATGTATCTTCAACTCGATGGCTTTTTTCTTTTGCACAATTGTACTGCCGATAATATCCTGCTCGCCCTCTTTTGCAGACGACAGGATAGAGTTTAACTCGCTTTGAAATCCAGCGATTTCGGCATTAATCCTGGATTCCTCCTCAGCCGATTCTGCTTCGGCATCGGCTTCAATCTGATCAACAACAACAAATGGTCTTTTAAAATTACCGCGCGACCTGATTGAAATCAAATCCGTTGAACCGCTCAAATCGTCAATCGCATTAAATAATAAGTTACTGTTGTCCCCAACCACGACCCTGCCGAAAAAGAAATTATTATATGCCAGCATATCGCTTATAAAATCCACATCCGAAAAGACGACTACCGCACAGTCTGTGGCGGCCTGTGTCAGGCCGGTAATTTTCTTTTTGATTTTTTCCTTAACTTCCGACTCTTTTTCCCTGCCTGCTGAAGCAGCATCATCCGATTCGACTTCAATTTCAATACCATCGGGAAAACTGCTGGCAAGTTTACCGGTAATCAGATAACCCATTGCAACAGGCTCAGAACCTTCGATAAATTTTCTGTTCAACTGTGACGGATTTGGCATCATCACCTCAAAGCGACTCTCAATTGACCAGATGTTACCTCTGTCAGTGGTGGTAATAAGAGCTGTTCGCTGAATTTGAGCCTCCTGCTGCCGTTCATTCGGGTCCTTTATCTCCGTCAAGACCCCTGCAAATAAGAATTTTACTTCGTTAAGGTCTGTTGTAATAACATTATCCTTATTGAAACACTCCGGCGATGCCAAATTCAGAAAACCGACAAACCTTTCCGGTCTAAATCTTTGCTCGGCATTGAATGCCGCCGGATATGCCAAAGCCCGGTCACCGGCAAAAGTCTTTTCCGGCATTTCCAGACCCCAGGTTCGCAAAAGCCCTTCAAGCTTTGAATTCTGCGCAGTTGAGGCGCCCATCTGCCTTGCCATCGGATCTGGCCGGTCGGCAAAACAGTGTGGGTCTATGCAAACAATTGTCCTGCCTCCTTCCAGCACAAACTGGTCAATAGCGAATAAGGTCTGTTCGGCCAGGTCCTTGGGGTGAATAACCAGAAGGATGTCGATATCCTTAATCTCGTTCACATCCGCAGGGATACTACTAACCTCGTACTGCTGCTTTAATTGCTCGACAAATCCCCATGGAGGCTCCGGTCTCTGGCCCTGCATTTGTCTCATCTGGGCCATATACCCACTGACATCTTCACCCATTACGGAAAGAGAACTTAAAATTCCTATCTTTTTCTTCTGGCGGATAATCGTAGTATCTATCAGGTAACTTATGTCATATTCCACGAAATTCTGACGGTCCGGTGAAAAGAACGGTATGGCTTTTTCAACACCAAACGGCGTTTGAACGGCAAGGCCGAAGAAAAAACTCTCTTCCTCGCTTATTGGGAACCTGTTTATGCCGTATCGCAGCGCCTGAGCCTCATCCTCAGAAAAAGGTCTTGGGTCAATTATCTGCAAATCAATCATCCCTTTAGCTGCAGCCGAGTATTCTTCCAGCAGCGCTTTGACAAATTCGTAATAATTGTTGAAATATTTAATCTGGTCCGGCCCTTTTAGCGCAGCCGTTCGGGCGTAGTAAAGTTTGACTTTAATAGGCTGGTTAAGCTTGGCTAAAATCGCCCTTGTCCCATCGGAAAGGGTATAAAGCTTCTGGTCGGTTATATCAACCTTCAGGGACTTACCTATATTCTGGGATATGCTTATCGCACAAAAGGTAATCACAAATACCAGAACCACACCAATAATTGCTCGTATTGTTCTACTCATCAGCCGGCTTTCCTTTCATCTAAAATAATACTGCTTGCAGCAAGCCATCCAATAATCAACAACACAAAGTAAGAAATATCTCTAAACTGCAGCACACCTTTCTGTATAGATTCGAAGTGTGACTGGAAACTCATATTCGCAACAGCCGAAACCAGACCTGCCGGTAAAAACGTCGAAAGATAATTCATAGTCGTAGGCATCCCTGCAAATACAAGTACTGCACAGGCAACAACCGAAAGAACAAAACTTATCACCTGGTTTTTACTGACAGCCGAAAAGAAACACCCAATCGCAAGAAATCCCCCCGCCATCAATATGCTGCCCAGGTAACCCGTAATTATCAGACCCGTATCAGGATTGCCAAGATAATAAATCGTAATTACCATCGGAAAAGTCAAAACAAGCGCAATTGCAAGAAACACCCACGCTGCAAAGAATTTGCCCAGAACTGCCTGAACAACGGTAATAGGCAAGGTCAACAGCATCTCTATTGAGCCTGTCTTGCGTTCTTCGGCCCACAGACGCATTGCTGCAGCAGGAACCATAAAAACAAACAGCAAAGGCAGATTAGTAAAAAATACACTCATATCAGCCTGCCTTACCTCAAAAAAACCCTGCCTGAAAGTCAGGTACCCTGAAAAAAACAGAAATACAACAAGAAACACGTATGCAAGCGGTGTTTCGAAATAACCTTTTAATTCTCTTTTGAATACAGCCTTGAACTCTCGCATTTTTACACTCCTAAGTAACCTTATTTACGGAGCCGCCAAAGGCCCTTTACTGTGTTTGATGGTCTCTTGTAATTTTACGAAAGACTTTATCCAAACTGCACTTGTGCTCGGCCTTGAGCTTCTCAGGGGTCGAGTCCACCAGTATTTTGCCCCTGGCGATAATTAACATCCTCGAACAGACAGCCTCCACTTCCTCAAGAATATGGGTCGAAACGATAATACACTTATCACTGGCCATTTTATTTATAAGTCCCCTGACTTCATGTTTTTGGTTAGGGTCCAGTCCATCGGTAGGTTCGTCAAGGATTAACACCTGCGGGTCGTGGATTAGCGCCTGAGCCAGTCCGACGCGCCGCTTATATCCTTTTGACAATGTTTCAATCGTCTGATGGTAAACAGATTCAATCGAACATATTGGCACAATTTTATCGAGCGCCTCTTTGCGTTTTTTGCCGTCGATTCGTCTTGCATCGCATACGAAGTTCAGAAAACTTCCGACAGTCATTTCATTATATGCCGGTGCATTTTCCGCCAGATAGCCGAGCGTCTGTCTTACCTGAATGGGGTTTTTCAAAATGTCATACCCACATACGGTGGCGCTGCCCTCGTCGGGCGTGAGAAAACACGCTAACATCTTCATTACGGTGCTCTTGCCGGCTCCGTTAGGCCCCAGAAAACCCATTACCTGGCCTTTTTCAACCTCAAAGGAAACGCCGTCAACAGCAATCACCGGCCCAAAACTTCGTTTCAGCCCCTTTACACTTATCATTTTTTTCTCCTGATATTCCTGTAAAGCTCAGCAGAAGCCGTGTTCATTAACACCCTTGCTTCAATATAAGCTGCCTGCTGCTATTTTGTTCGGTAAATGACCTAATTGGGGGAAAAGTCTTACAAATATTTCCCAGTTTGTCAAGAGGTCAATTTATCAAATTTTAATACTTTTTAATCCGCTTAGAATCAGCATTTCGGCAACTAACCTTCGGCCGCCACAGTCCGAAAACATCCCTCTTGCGGCATGTTTGGCGTCTTAACTCCAAAACATAAAAAGATTTAACAAAGCCGTGCTGCATAATATCAACACAGGTTTATTATTTTCACAGCTTGTCTTAAATTTCATATTACAGACACGGTTGAGATTTTTTTATCAAAAACTATAACGCAGACCCGTATAGATATTCGTGTTGTTCTGGAACTGGCCGAAGAAAGTATCTGGATAATCGCCGAAGAAGATATTTGCTCCGGCTTCAACAGCCAAATTATCACTGACTTTGTAATTAATGTTCGGCCGCATATACACATCCTTATCCGAGGGTGAGAAATATGTAAATAATGAACATCGCAGGTTCTGATTCATCAGGAGTTTTGTCAGCCGCACCGTGATTAAGTGTCTGTTCCGGTCGCGGTCCAGGCCGGAAGGTGAGCTGTCCTGATACCGGCTGTAGTCCAGCATGTGTTCAATATAGTATTGAAGGCCGGCTGTAAAATCTTTTCCGATTTCCTGTGTGTAACCTGCGAGGAAGCGCAGTTCGGAATTATTGATATTGCCGTTTTCCCCACTCTGGTCGTCGTCCGATTCGTAATATCCGAGTTCCAGGTTGCCGATTCCTTTTCCAACGTTGCCCCGAACACTGGCGCCATAGACGTTTAAATCAGGAAAAATTGCTTTTGCGGTTGATGGATTCTGTCCACCGGGACTTTTCCAGAAACCTCTGTAACCATAAACAGCATATTCATAGTTATTGACATTTTTATACACTCGGACGGCGATTTCGTCGTCTCGAAAGTAATTGTCCGGTTTGTCGGTACGCTGAATCGCGTCCCGGCCGGCTAATCTGCTCAAATTTGAATTCCAGTATGACAGACGCTCGCCGGTTATAAACCGGTCGGAGTCAAACTGCGGTGTATAGACAATATCAATATTTACCAGTTTGGAAAATAAACTTATTTTAGCGGCATCAGACGGAGCCTTAAGGTATTCGGTATCTCTGCCGGTGAAGAAGGACTGCCAATCCTTGCCGAACAAATCATTAATAAAGACAAGGTCGCCTGTGCCCCAGGTCAGAATTTGTCTTCCGACCTTCAAATCCATAAAGTCAAAGGGTCTGGAGAATATATAAGCCTCTCGAAGGTCAAAATCCGCCTGTTCCTCCACCAGGTCGCCGATAATGTCACCTTTAACCTTAAAATCAGCCCAGTCCAGATAAGATGATAAATCAATCTGTAAACGCTGTTCCATGATTGACATATCTTTCTCGTATTTATCTTTCCTGGTCCGGTATCCTGAACGTATCTCATAAAAACCGTGTATATCAAGGTTGGAAAACAAAGAGTCCAAATCATTTACATTATCTTCCTCTGCCACAACCGGCAAAGAAAGAACAAGACCAAACATAACTCCCACGAATCCCTTGTGATGAATCATCTCTCAGCCTCCCTTGGCGGCCTTCGGAGGTATCGTTCTGTAAATATATCTTCTAAATTAATGTTGTATTGGACGTTGGTAAACTCCATCTCAGTTTTGCTGCCCGTGTTTAAATCCGAAACAACCGACTTGACAACTGTAGGGAATTTCTGAACTTTTTCGCCTTCTTTGACTTCGATTGTCTCGACTTTCAGTGATTCGATAATGCGGTACGGCTTGTCGCTTTTATCATAAAATTCCATCTTCATCGGCACAAAAGTTTTTTGGTCTATCGAAACATCGAAGTAGCTGAACTCAACGGTATCCGGTTTCTTCGGCACATTCCTGACGACATAATATTTGTCTGTCGTCTTGATGAGTTCATGCGTATCTTCAGCCAGATTGCGTCCGGACACGTCCTCGTATAAAAAGTCCGAACCGACAAAACTGGTACGCTTGTCACTGGCGGCAATCCGCCTAACAAGGTCAAGGGCGGGCAGATACAACCATCTGTCATCATCTTTTTCAATGTTCGCGTGTTTATGAACCATAAACACCATTTTGCGAACATCAGGCGGCTTTAAAAAATAAACATAGTATTTCTGGTCGCCGCCGTCTTTGACATCCATCCGTAAAATATTAAATTCATGAAGTCTGGCCTGCCCCTTTTTATCCGTTATTGTCATTTTGACATTTGCCCTGCCATCTTTGCCCTGATAGTATGCGACAAGATTCGCTTTATTAACTATAGTCTCAACATCGGTGATTTTTTCAGGAACGTTAGGCTCATTAGCTGCAAAAAGTGCTGTTGAGAGCACAAGAATAGCTGCAAATACCGGTAATAATTTCATATTACACCTCGCTTTCATTTTTTTGTGTTCTTTTACATACCTGTCTTCGTGACATTAACCCACAGATAATCGCCATTACAGGTATTGCTATTATACTGACCCAGGCCAGCCTGCCCCACCCGAGTTTCCAGTACTGATGTAAATTGACGGCAACCAATACTACGGTCGCCGCAGAAATAATCAGGCAAAAGCCGCAGTTACAGCTCACAGACATGGTTTCCGGCCTCAACTTAAACAGCGCTTTCTCGGCTATCCTGATTATTGAAGGCAGGGCCATAAGTGTAATTACACCGGATAAACCCATTATCGCACATAAGAATATTCCCACAGTTTTGTAAGGTATCAATGGTGCGGCAAGCAAAGGCAAAAAGCCGATGGCGATAACAAGTACGTTTCTGCTGATTGCCCTGGCCGGCTCGCCGAACATTACGCCGGCGCTCGTTCGCCAGGAACCCGTCTGGGCATAGCTTGCCCTTGCACGTTCGAGAAAATGAATCGCAAAATCGACCGCCATACCTAAGGTCAGTGCACTTAAAACAGCAACCGGCATATCGTAATCCTTGCCAAGCAGGCCTATTATTCCATAAATGACAGCTATTGTAATTGTAAGCGGTATCATGCAGATAATACCCCACAAAGGCGAACGAAAGAGTATAGTCATCATAATAAAAACAATGATAAAGCTGCCAAGGAACGACTGCAGCATCCCAAAGACCATCTTGTTCTGCCAAACGGTATTGATGTATGTAAGTCCGGCCCAGTTGTAATTAATAGGTACAGGCGGCTTATTCACGGCAAAAAAAACATCCACGCCCTTTACGACTTTTTCCATATCTTTATTGTCGCCGCTGGTCAGTTGAATCCAGATATTTGCCTTCATATAATCATAAGTGACAAGATGCCACAGGTCTTCAGGGTTATGACTGCTCTGGAACTGCAGAAGACATTGAGCAACAGCCGCAGAAGATTTCGGGATGATATAACTTTCGTCCCTGCCGTCAATCAGCTCCTGATGCACCTTCTTTACAACATCAGCCACAGAGTTGCTCTTTCCCACAAGCCCGGACTCTTTGAGATACTCCTGCAGTTTCACTATATACTCAAGGACTTCCGGCTGTTTGAATGGCTTGATTCTTTCCCTTTCTGTTTCAAAGAACTCTGCTATTTCATACCACAAATCAATAGCAGCATCTTTGCCCGACTCTTCAGCAGCCGCCAGCTTCTTGTTGAGAAGTTCGATAAGTTCGTCAAAATACTCTTCCCTGCTTTGTTTATCCGAAGCTGTTGACAGAAGCAGCTTTTCGATTTCCACAAGCAACTCTTCGGCCTTTGGCATTTCTCCCTTAAGGTCGGAGCCTTTCGTTAACCAGTGCTTTCGCAGAGAATCCACGAACTCAGAGCCAACGTATGTTTCCGATGCATCTTCGAGAACCAGATAGGCCATATAAGTGCCGCCGAAATGCTTGTTTAATTCTATATCGGCCCGGCGGATTGGATGCCTTTTTGAGAACCACTTCACAGGATTGTCATTTATCTGAATTTGTGTAATACCATAAATAGCTATCACCGTAATCAAAATGATAACCGCCAATATCGGCTTTGCCCTGCTGTATGTAAAATTTCCTGTTCTGCTTAGCAGTCTTGTAAGCCGGTTTTGTCTTTCCAGATGTACCGCTTCATGCCCGAAGTTCTCAAGCGACTTTTCGCTTATCATCATTATATAAGCAGGAATAAATGTTATCGTGAATACCCATGCTACCATAATTCCGACAGCCACAAAGATTCCAAAAACCTGAACCGGCGGAATCGGCGTAAGAGCAAGAGAACAAAATCCGGCCGCTGATGTCAGCGAGGTATACAGCATCGGTGTAAAAAGATTGCCCATAACCTCCTTTACAGTATTTACCCTCCCTTTCTCCTTTGTATAAAGGTCGAAGAATTCCGAAAGAATGTGTATCGAGTCCACCACGGCTATCGGCATAAGGAATATCGGTATCATTGAAGTCATAATATGAACCGGAAAACCGAACCCGATTAAAAGTCCCATTGTGGAAATCACTGAAACCATCGCCACTATCATCGGGGAGATAACAAGTATCAGCCTGCGAAAGAAAAGCAGCATAAGCACAAAAATTACCGCCATTGCCAGAGGCGCCGATATTGCCATCTGGATAAACATTTCAACGCCGAAGGTATCCTCGGCAACAGGCAGACCCGTTATGTGATATTGCTCATCACCACTGAATGTGGCAATCTTTTCTTTCAGTTTGTTATACACACGGTAGCTTAAATCCTTACTTGTCAGCGGCAGATAAAGACAAATGGCTTTCCCATCTTCGGAAACAAGCGTACCTTTTAGCAAAGGATTACTCATAGCTTTGTCTCTGATTTCCAGGGCTTCTTTCTCTGTGGAGGGCGGTTTTTTCATTAGCCATTCGAACCTGACCTCGCCCGAACCGCCCTGGCCGATATGGTCAACAGTCGAAGGCGCAAGTAAATCGACTTTTATAACTCCACCCTCATTACCGCTTTCTTCATCATGCCACCAAAGCGTCTCCGCAAATTCCGTCAGTTCGTAAATCCTCGCAAGTGAGGATGGATTAAAAACGCCGTTGGGGTGCTCATTGTTCACTATGCCCGCTACTACGATATCGTTTAAAGCAAATCGGTCCTTAGTTAAATTATGGAATACTCGAACCGCTTCATCCTTTGAGAGCATGTTTTCCGGGTCGGTATCTATCTTTATCCGGGGTATCAATGCCCCCAGGGTCAATGTGAAAACAACCATAATTATGGTGACTGATTTGTAGTGCTTTAGCGGATAATCAACAATTGACTGTTTGAAAGCCATCTTTATTCACCTCAAAATTTCTTGTTCTTTAACATTATTGTTCGGTTAAATTCAGTATATGTCAAGTATCTTCTATGGGGCAAAAACACAGGTTATACGTGGCGGCTGATTCTGTGAATCTTAATTTGGTTCCCGCCGGCAATACCCAGGTTATGGCCGGCTAATGCGGCAACCTCTTAAGCCGTCGTTAATGCTTTTTTGCCGGATTTTCTCCTTTGCAAAAAACCCGCCCCTTGAACACCTTAATTCCAAAGCTCTTCGCTTTTTCAGCCGATACTAACTATGAAAAAAACGTCATAATACTGGACAAAAACAAAATACACTGTATATTATGGGATTTATAAAATTGGGTTCGGTTTTTATGTGAAAGCGGTTTTTGAAATATTAGAGCGGCTCTATTGTGAAATCGTAAAATTAATGGAACAGAAGGCTGGTTTGGCGCATCTTACTAAAATGTTGCGAAATATCAGCAGATTACCAATATCTTAGTTTTTGGGATTGAATGGCTAAAAATATACTCGACGTCGGCGGCTTTACCATAATCAAGCGTATCGGCACAGGTGCGCGCAGCACTATATATCTGGCTACAGACGAGCAGACTAAGTCCAATGTTGCTCTAAAGCGGGTCATCTTTGAAAAACCGGAAGACTCTAGAATTTTTGAGCAGGTTGAAACCGAATATAAAGTGGCCAGGCGAATAGACCACCCTTACGTACGCAAATGCTACAAGCTAAAGAAACGACGCAGTTTATTCAAAGTAACAGAGATGCTGCTGTCTATGGAAATGTTCGAAGCCAAAACACTCGAAGAAAGTCCCAATTTGAGCCTGCTCGACGTATTGCTCGTATTTAGGATGGTCGCAAGCGGTCTAAATGCTATGCATCAGCAGGGTTTTGTTCACTGCGATATAAAACCTAACAACATATTACTAAGCCAATCCGGCTCGATAAAGATTATTGACCTCGGTCAGAGCTGCAAAATCGGAACAACAAAGCAGCGTATTCAGGGCACCCCGGATTACA
>CAZIKS010000103.1:0-13139 GCA_964539795.1 uncultured Pirellulales bacterium | reverse complement strand
TATCAACTCCTTCCGGAGCGATTCTCTTCTCATTCAAAAACGCTACTTCATCAGCACACCTTTGCTCGATAGGTATCTCGGCCCCGCTTTTTATACTCAAATCGAATGTACTCAATGGAGCAGCAATATAAAAAGGTATCTCATGTTGGCGCCCGAGAATACTCAAACTATAAGTGCCAATCTTATTCGCCGCATCGCCGTTAGCCGCGATTCGGTCTGCACCGGTTATCACCATATCAATCTTGCCCTGCTTCATAAGCCACCCGGCCATATTGTCACAAAGAACCGTTACATCAATGCCGGCTTGCTGCAACTCCCACGCTGTCAGGCGCCCCCCCTGCAACAACGGCCGCGTCTCATCGGCATAGACCTTGAACTTTTTGCCCTTTTTATGTGCCTCAAATATCACCGACAAAGCGGTTCCCTGTCCTGCTGTCGCCAGCGCCCCGGCATTGCAATGTGTCAAAATACCAGTCCCGTTTTTGATAAACTTCTCGCCGTTTTCTCCAATCCTCCGACACATATCCACATCTTCCTGATAAATAGCATTCGCTTCAGCTAAGATAAATTCCTGAAGTGTTTGTAAATCTGCCCCTGTTTCTGCAGAAATAAATTCTTCAGATTTTCGTCTGACCCTGTCCAGTGCCCAGGAAAGATTTACGGCCGTTGGGCGTGACGAAGCTAAATACTCACATCGACTTACCAGACAGGCAAGTCCCACCTCCAAATCATCACCGGCATCAAGCTTTTGCATAGACAAAACCAGTCCGTAAGCCCCAGCAACTCCTATAGCCGGAGCGCCGCGAACCGCAAGTGTCTTTATCGCCTCGTAAACCGCTTCAATATTATTGCACTGAAATTTAACAAACTCCCCAGGCAGACGACGTTGGTCTACAAGCTCTAATACCCCATCAATACCACCAATCCATTTAAGTGCTGTAGCAATCATACTATGCTGTCTACTTTCATTTCTTTTTCAACTTTCCTTTTAAGTACTTGGCTGTATAGCTTTTTTTGTTCTTGATAATTTCTTTTGGCGCACCTGCAGCAACAACTTTTCCTCCGGCGTCTCCACCGCCGGGGCCAAGGTCTATTATATAGTCTGCTATCTTGATGACATCAAGATTATGCTCGATTACAACAACCGTATTACCCATATCAGTCAATCTCTGCAGCACATTCAATAAATTATGTATATCGGCAAAGTGAAGTCCTGTTGTCGGCTCGTCGAGAAGATACAAAGTATGTCCCGTAGCAGCCTTCCCCAATTCGGAGGCAAGCTTTACCCGCTGCGCCTCTCCACCCGAAAGCGTCGTTGAGGCCTGCCCGAGCTTCATATACCCCAGACCGACATCATCAAGTGTCTTGAGAAACCGTATAATCGTTGGGAAATTTACAAAAAAGACAAGTGAGTCTTCTATCCTCATATCAAGTACTTCGGCTATACTTTTGCCTTTATACGTAACCTGTAGTGTCTCCGGGTTATATCTCGTGCCTTTACACTGCTGGCAGATTACATAAACATCCGGTAAAAAATGCATCTCGATTTTTTTCGTCCCTTGCCCTTTGCAGTATTCACATCGCCCGCCCTTGACGTTGAAACTGAATCGGCCGGGTTTGTAACCTCGAATTTTGGCCTCTCGAGTCATACTAAACAGTTTCCTTATCATATCGAAGGCTCCGGTATATGTCGCCGGATTGCTCCGAGGGGTCTTACCAATTGGCGATTGGTCTATTTCTATAACCTTGTCGATTAGTGAAGTGCCAAGAATATTTTTATGCCTGCCCGGCTTTTCCCGGGAATTGTACAGCCGCCGCTTCAAAGCCCTCAAAAGAATCTGGCTAACCAGAGTGCTCTTGCCTGAACCGGAAACGCCCGTTACACAAATAAACACACCGAGCGGAAATTTCACATCGATTTCTTTAAGATTATTTTCTGACGCTTCTTTTACTTCGATGCACTTTCTAAGATTGTATTTGCGCCTTTGAACCGGCAGGGCGATTTTCTTTTTGCCACTCAGATATTTCCCCGTCAGCGAATCGGCACAGCCAACAACATCTCCAAAACTGCCCTGAACGACAACTTCCCCGCCGTGTGCGCCGGCTGCCGGCCCGATATCAATAATATGGTCGGCACTTTTGATAATGTCTTCATCGTGCTCAACCACGATAACAGTATTGCCAAGCCGGGTTAAACGTCGCAGTATGCCCAACAAACGCTCATTATCGCGCTTATGCAGACCTATCGTCGGCTCATCAAGAACGTAACAAACCCCAACCAGACCGCTGCCGACCTGCGTTGCCAGACGAATCCGCTGTGCTTCTCCCCCGGACAGAGTGCTGCTTTTGCGGTCCAGTGTCAGATACCCAAGCCCTACATCAACCATAAATTTCAGCCTTGCTTTTATCTCCTTTAATATCTGGGCCCCAATTACCGCTTTTTCTTCATTGAGTTTTAACTTAGCGAAAAATTTCTGCGCATCTTCGATAGTCAGTGAACTAAGCTGATGTATGTTTTTCCCGCCCACGGTCACGGCAATAGCTTCGGCCCGGAGCCGTGCCCCTTCGCATTTCTGACAGGGCTGCTCGGAAAGATAGCTGTGGAGTCTGGCCTTAACATATACACTTGTGGTCGTTTTCCATCTACGGTTAAGATTCGGGATGACCCCTTCGAAGGAAAAGCCATATTTCAGCTTATCAGCTGACGTAGTCCCGTTCATCAGAATTCGCCTTATCTCAGCCGGTATCTGCCCAAATGGTATCGATTTACTTGTACCTAATTTGGAGCAGAATCTTTTAATGAGACGGTTATAAAAAATATTCATTCTCTTGCCGCCCTTCCGCCAGGCGGTAATAGCGCCGCTTTCCAGCGAAACGTTTTTGTCCGGCACAATCAAATCAGGGTCGAATTCCAGAATTGTTCCTAATCCGTCGCAGCTTGTACACGCACCGTAAGGGCTGTTAAAGCTAAACAGCCGGGGCGATAATTCTTCGAGGCTCGCCTTGGGATGTTTGGGACAGGCAAACTTCTCACTGTATATAACTTCCTGCCACTTGCCGTCCCCGCCGTTTTTCTTATCGCTGCTTGGCTCCTGCAAAAGCACCAAAAGTACTCCGTCAGCCAGTTTCAGAGCCGTCTCAACAGAATCAGCCAATCGAATACGAACCGAATCCTTAATAATTAGTCTATCGACGACCGCTGCGATATCGTGTTTTTTATTTTTGTTCAAAGGCCGAACATTCTTCAAATCACAAATGTCACCGTCAACGCGCACACGCACAAAGCCCTCGCGCTGTATGTTGGCGAATATATCTTTGTGCTCACCTTTTTTACCACGCACTAATGGTGCGCAAATCTGGATTTTTGTGCCTTTTGTTCGTGTTAATATCGATTCGACTATCTGTGAGGAATGCTGGCTTGTAATTTCTTTCCCGCATACCCAGCAGTGCGGCTGACCCACTCGGGCAAAAAGCAGCCTGAAGTAATCATAAATCTCAGTAGTCGTAGCCACCGTCGAGCGGGGATTACTGCTGGCGCTTCGCTGCTCAATTGCAATTGTTGGAGGCAGGCCCGTAATTTCCGATACTGCCGGTTTTTGCATTTGTTCCAGAAACTGGCGGGCGTAGGAACTGAGTGATTCGACGTATTTTCTTTTACCTTCGGCGTAAATGGTATCGAAGGCGAGCGAACTCTTGCCCGAACCGCTTATACCGGTAATCACAACTAATTTGTCACGCGGAATGCTAAGGTTTATGTCCTTGAGATTATGCTCTGTCGCACCTGTAATCCTGATTGCCTTTTCCATCTCTCGCCCCATACGACCTTTCCAATGTTAAGTACTGCTCTTTTGGAAAATTCACTAATAATCCAAACTAACAATTGTACCAAATCTCCGCAAAAAGTAAAATCTTTCTCAACAATAATCGTCACAAAAATGATTGTGGGAGAATTTTCAGGAATTCCTTACATTGCCGCCCGCTAAACCACTTTACGTAAATCACACAGGCCATTATTGCCCCTGAGGTACTCCGATAAGTAGCAATGGCACAAAATCTTATCCCACGCCTTAAAACCCCTGACTGTCTTAATTCTGATCTTATAATCCAAACCTATAATCCGCTCAGTCGCGTTATTTGTCCGGTCGCCTTCATCACTACTTACATGCTCCCAAGTACGTTCAATATGCTGCAGTAACTGATTGACCTTCCAAAATAAACCTCTGCGACAATTAATATATCCGCGAACCAGTTTCTCAACCGATTCAGGCAGTGTCGGCGGACGAGGCTCGGACTTTAACCGGCAATAAAGTTGCCGAGCCCTTCGGCATTTACTCTTACGCCAATGTGCCAGATATATCTTACGCTGAGACTCAAAGCCAATCTTCTCATAAACACCAAGCTCATCGGTACGCAATTGTTCGGCTCCAACCGCCTGAATAACTTTTTGAACATGTCTGCGGACCTTAGCCGAATCTCTTTCGTTTAACGGTTCAACACTGATAAGCTTTTTCCTGTCAATGTCTACGAAGAATAACAAACCACCGCTTTTACCCGCCATTTTCACTCCAGTGCCGTCTACGCCCAAGAACCTAACTCGCGTACGGAGTGCTGGAAAATGAAAATCTCCGGCCTTTTGACCTGCCTGGGCAACATCTCTTTCAATAGTATTTTTGCTGCCTATGCAATCTAAAAAAGGTAAAAACTTCTCAACACTTCGATAACTCAAACCAAACACATATAAAACCACACCGATGGCAATGAGTCTATCGGTTCGCTGTTTACCGTCAGCTACGCCCTCAGACCTAATAGTCCAGGTAGTTTTACAGAATGGACATTTCATTCTACGCTGCGGTATTGAACTTATCTTTATATCACTTACAGCCCAATATTTGATACCTCCGTGAATATTACCGCCAAATCGACCACAATGTGGGCAATGCCTCTCAAGTCTTAGTATCGTATGTGCCGAAGGAATAATGTAGCGAATCAATGTTAGCCTCCTTGCCAAGTGTTTTTAGTAAACATCGGCAAAGAGGCTTATTTTTTTACACCTCAACCACACAATTTGGGACAGTTACAACAGTATTGCCTGCGTCGGCCAGAAAGGTAGCTGTTGTAAGCACTACATGACCAAGACCGGCTACGCTCAGTCTCATCTTAACACCTCCATTTATAGTCTTTGTCGGCTTTAAAAAGAAATCGCTACACCCTTATTAATCTCCGGCGGTTTTACTTCAGCGAAGCCACATGCTGTAATGTTGAACGAAAACTTTCAAAAATCTCAAGAATTTCCTTCTGGAGGGGTCGAAAAAACCTATTTCAACATTTACTTCATCGACTCCGCTTAACTAACAAATACAGACCTTATGAGAGTTTGTGTCTACAGACTGAAAGAACAGATAATTCTGGCAATGACCATAGAATGCAAAAAAAATAGCGCTGGCATAATCAGGGTGCTTTGCGTGAATCTTGAAGGCTCTATCAGCGGGGCTGAGCAGAGTTTTTTGCTGCTCGTTCGTCTCGCGCCAAAAAGTATACAGATATCTGTGGCCTGTCCGACAGGGATTCTTACAAACAGGTTAAGAAGTCTTGGTGTAAAAACTTATAAGGTATCAGCCCCTCCTAGGAAATTTAACCATTTTTTTGTATGGTTTTTTTACCTCGCCCTTGTAAATTTACAGCTTATCCTGATTGTCTTTAAGGCAAAACCACAGATAATCCATGCCAACAGTACAAAGGCAGTGTTGGGAGCTATTCTGCCCAGAGTTTTTGTAGGAAGCAAACTTATTTGGCATGCCCGCGATCTGAAGTGTTCAACATGTCTGGCAATGCTTTGCGGCGGTGTATCATCAAAGGTTATCTCTGTAAGCAAAACCGTAAAAGACAAGCTCATCGGCTTAGGAGTCAAAGTTGAACTTATTGAGGTAATATATAATGGCATTGTCGCAGATGATATTCCAGCAGAGATAAGGGAAAAAGATCAAAGCAGTCCTATCACCTTTGCCAACATAGGCCAGTTTGTCCCCTGGAAAAAGCAACTTCTTTTTATCCAGGCTGCTGAAAGATTCCTGCAGGACTGTCCTAAAGCACAATTCATTCTCATCGGTGATGATATCTTCGGCAGAGACAGCAGATATAAAAAAGAGATTATCAATAGAGTCAAGAAAAGTCCCTTTGTATCAAATATAAAAATTATCGGTTGGCAGGATGGCCTATCTTCATACTGGCCGAAGGTTGACTGTCTCATCCATACTGCAGATACCGAACCGTTTGGCAGAGTAATAATTGAGGCGATGGTACACGATGTCCCTGTAATTGCTGCAGCTGGCAGTGGTCCGGTAGAAATCATTACCGATAAAAAGACCGGACTTCTATTTGCCCCAGACGATATTGAAAAATTGCTTTGGGCAATGAAAACAATCTCCCAGAACAGAGAACTGGCACATAATCTGGCTATAAATGCCAGGCAGCATGTTGTTTCCAATTTCCAAGCAAGAAAGATTGCTGAAAGAATCTCAACGGTTTATGAGGAGTTGATCGCGGCTTGAATATATGAGGATAGGATTCAATTTTCACAGTAATGATAATTACATCTCCGGAGTAGAATACTACTCCTTGGGACTTCTGCGTGCTCTTTTGCATGTCGATCGGGAAAACCTGTACACAGTTCTTACCAACAGGCCGAACCTAATTAGTTCTTACATAGGCTCGCGGGATAATCTTATTGTCAGGGATTGCAGTTTTCTTAAAAACCGTCTTCACAGAATTCTCTGGGAACATTCAAGACTTGTCTATCTTGCACAAAAGGAAAAACTCGATATCCTGCATTGTCCTCATTATATCTGCCCGGCGGTCAGAAGCTCTGCGGCTTATGTGACAACCATTCACGATACCATTGCACTTGATCATCCGGACTGGTGTAAGAAGTCAAACGCTGCTTATTACAGGAGGTTTTTAGGAAGGTCAGTAAAAACCGCTTCAAAAATAGCAGCAGTCTCGAAATTCACTGCCGAAAGAATCAATCACAACTTCAATCTAAACGGCTCGAAGGTAAGGGTGATCTATCCGGGAATAGATATCGGCATATTCAATCTTTACCTGGACACCGAAGGACAGAATCAGGTTCGGACAAAATACAACCTGCCTGAAAACTACATCCTCTATTCAGGCAATATCGAGCCCAAAAAAAATATCCTGAACCTGCTTAAGGCATTCAAACTGCTCAGAAACAACGGTACCAAACACAGCCTTGTCATCTCAGGACAAAGAACATGGAAATCAGAAAAAGTCTTTGATTTTATATGTACTGAATTTCGTCCAGAGGAAGTGATTTTAACCAGCTATATCAACCAAAGCGACATTGGGCTTGTTTACAAGATGGCAGATTGTCTTGTACTGCCGTCATTTTGTGAGGGGTTTGGTTTTCCGGCACTGGAGGCGTTTGCCTGCGGCGTGCCTGTAGCCGCATCCTGTGTGGGGATCTTGCAGGAAATAGACAAAAAAGCTTACACGCCTCTCGAACCTGATAGCCCTGAACAGATGGCCGAATGCATAAATCGATTGCTTACAGACCATAAACTCCGCGAATCGCAGATTAAAACAGCCCTGACAAAGATTCAAAAATTCAACTGGTCTGATTGTGCGGCAAAGACTCAAACACTTTACAGGGAGGCTATCGAAGCAAATGAATAACAGATTCTCTAACCAGCGTTATTCGCCTTATCTTAACAGTGCCCCCAAAAAATGCCTTGACATAATTGTTTGCCTGATTCTTCTGATACCAGCAGTCTTAATTCTGCTGGCTGTTTTACCTGTGGTTCTGATTGTTGACGGCAGGCCTGTTTTGTTCTTCCAAAGGCGCATCGGCAGAAACGGCAGAGAGTTTCTTATGCCAAAGATCCGCACTCTAAAGAAACATGCCCATCCAAATAAACCTGCGTGCTCCTATGACACCGATGCCTTTACAACAAAGACAGGCAGATTTCTGAGAAGGCACAGGCTCGATGAGATGCCTCAGATTTTTTCTGTTATAACCGGGAAGATGAGCCTTGTTGGACCCAGGCCGGAACTACCGGATGTTGTAAAAAGTTACACGGCAAAAGAGCTTAAAAGACTTTATGCCAGGCCCGGTCTTACGGGTCTGTGGCAGATAAAGGCTCCCCGGAACCAGCCCATACACAAAAATATCAAGTACGACTTTTACTATCTGAGGAAAGCAAGCCTGTTGCTTGATATCCGTATTTTGGCAGAAACGATTCCTTTTGTATTAAGAGCGAAGAGTAAAATTTTTTATGAAAATCGCCTATATACTTACAACCTACCCGTGTCCGAGTGAGACCTTTATCCAGCGAGAGATAACACAACTTAAAGAGAAGGATTTTGAGATTACTGTCTTTGCCTTAAAAGGCAAAGCCGGTGAATCTGTGTCGATACAAGATTTGCCTATTTATTACAGACCTTCACTTTTTTCTCCGTCAGCATTATGGTCGATTATCTTCACCACCTTAAGACATCCTGTCAGGCTGGTTAAGCTAACAGTTTTAATGCTGAGACTGCTGGTTATCTGTCCGAAAGAAGCTGAAACAATCCTTGTCAATTTTCATACTATATGTTTTTTTGCAAGGACAGCAAAAAAACAATACAGTCAACACATCCATGCTTGTTTTTTAAGCTGGCCGGCATGTATCGGCCTTGGTGTATCAACCCTGACAAAATTGTCCTTCAGCATATCAGCTCACGCTAGGGACATATTTGTCGAAGGCGGTTATGTCAGCTTAAAGGCAAAAAAGGCCAGGTTTATTAGCTGCTGCACAAGGCAGGGACTTGAATGCTTAAGAAACAATATCGACAATGCATATCATAACAGGCTTTTCCTGAACTATCATGGGATCGAACTCAATCAGCCATGTAACAACTTCAATTGTCATGAAAATGACTCATCTGAATTCATAATAGCTGTCGGTAGGTTGGTGGAAAAGAAAGGCTTTGAATACCTTATAGAAGCGTTCGCAAAGGTTGTGCAAAAATGGCCCAATATTTCCCTGGCGATAGTCGGCGAAGGTCCTCGGAAAAAACACCTTAAAAGTATGATTGAAAAATCCGGCCTTGCCGGCAAGGTTAACCTGGCAGGCTGGCTCGACCATAGCTGCGTCCTGAAACTCATTGGCCAGGCAGAAATCCTGATAGTTCCTTCTGTAATAGCTGCCGACGGTGACAGAGACGGCTTGCCTAATGTTATCCTTGAGGCGTTTTCTGTCGGCACGTCGGTTATCGCAAGTAACCTGGCCGGTATATCAGAAGCTGTAATAAATGAAAAGACAGGCCTTCTTATAAAACCTAGTGACAAAACGAAATTGGCCGATGCTATTGATAGACTCCTTACCGATAAAAACCTGGCATCTATTTTCACAGAAAACGCCAGGAATATGCTGACAGATAATTTCAATATTGAGAAAAACTGCTTCAAATTAGCTGAAGCTTTTGAAAAAGGTTGCTGTCCTGATACTGAAAAAATCAAAATAGCTCATATAGTCGAAGGTTTTGTCGGCGGTATGAGCACTTATCTTTGCAATGTCCTTGTAACACTTAAAGAAGCCGGTTTTGATGTCACATTTATATATTCACCTGACCGCCGTGATACCGGGTCGCCAGCAAAAATTAACCGGCTCAAAGAGCATGGTATTAAAGTCCACACAGTCCCAATGACCAGAGCTATCAATCCCATGATAGACCTGTACTGTTTGTTTATTCTAACAAAGATACTTATCAAAGAAAGATTCGATATTATCCATACGCATTGCTCCAAGGCGGGTGCTCTTGGCAGAATCGCCGCCAAATTGGCTGGTATTAAGAAGGTTTATCACAGCTCGCACTGCTTTGCATTCCTTCGTTGTGGTAATTACCTTACAAAGAAAATCTATCTCTTTATCGAAAGATTTCTTGCAGGTTTTACTACAAAATTCATAGCAGTATCCGACTCTGATGCCAAATCGGCGAAAAACTGGAGAGTTTTTGGTGAGGACAAATGTATCATCGTCAATAACGGTCTGCCGGTGAAAAATCCATGCCAGAAAAAGGTTTGCGAGACAGTTTCCAAAATCAGACAATCCTTTAACCTTCCTCTGGAATCCTTCGTAGTCGCAACGGCCTGCAGGCTGGTTGAATATAAGGGACTCTTTACCTTTCTGGAAGTTGCAAAACTTTCAAAAAGCAATGCCGTATTTCTTATCGCAGGAGACGGGCCATTAAAAACAAAAATAGAAAAACACATCTCTGTTAACGGCCTGTCAGCAAAGGTCAAACTCCTCGGCCATATTTGTGATATGGACCGGCTCTACAGTATCTGCGATCTGGTTGTTTTATGCTCGCAAATGGAGGCCCAACCGTTTCTTTTATTGGAGGCAATGAGGGCGAACTGCACAGTTATCGCCAGCGATGTCGCCGGAAACAGAGAACTGCTGGCCGGTGACAGAGGCTTGCTTGTCGAACCAGAGCCCGGCAAACTGGCAAAGGCTGTTGATTATCTGCTCAGTGACAGTCAAAAAAGATTTTATCTTGCACAAAATGCCTATAGGTATTTGGCCAGCAGACACAGGCTTGAAGATCAGGTTCAAAAGCTTGCCTGTATTTATCTTGATAAAGTTTACACAAACGAAAGGATTTTTAATATTGCAGATTACCGCAAAGAAAAAATCTGCTCAGAAAAATATTGAGCCGGCCTCTGCCAAGGGCAAAACAGCTATCGCAAAAGCCGCCTTGGGCCTTTCTGTTATAGCCGTATTTTCCAAGGTCTTCGGCTTTGCAGAAAAGCTCATTGTAGCCCATTTTTTCGGCACAGATGCCCAAGCCGATGTCTATTTTGCATCGATGGGGATAGTTCTTTCTGTGGTCTTTCTGGTAAAGGAACTCATTTACCCGTCTGTTCTGCCGGTATTTGCACAAACATTAAAAAATTCATTTTTCGCATCATCCGATCTGTTCAGAAAAATATTTTTTAGGCTACTGTCAGTATTAGCTGTTTTTGCGATAATCGCTGTATTATTTTCAGATGTAATCATCAGTATCCTTGTACCTGGCTTTACGGAAGATAAAAAATTATTAACTTCCTCACTTTTAAGGTTTCTTGCACCAGCTTGTTTTTTTATGTGTCTTATGACACTTACACAGTCCATACTTAACTGCCGCAGGAATTTTTTTAAAGCTGCGTTGCCTGAAGCGGGTTTTAAACTGTTTATAGCACTAGGATTAATAATTTTTGTTCCTATGATGGATATCTACGCTCTGGCTATGGCGGTATCAATTGGTTCGATTCTGGCCTTTATCACTCAGTTCACTTTTATACCCGAGAGCAAGGTTGTTTTAGCTCATAGCGTATACGAAGCGAATGACGAATTTGCCAGGATAATTAAGCTTATGGGGCCACTGGTACTTGGTGTAGTTTTTTCACATATAAGCGGCCTTGTGGATAATATGCTCGCTTCGACTCTACCCACCGGACAATTATCCTTCCTTGGTTATTCAAAAAAACTCATTGATGCTATCCTTCTGGTTGGGCCAGTCGCATTGGTAACCGTAGTTTATTCACAACTAAGCCACCTAAGCGCTGAAGGGAAAACGGATGAATTCAAGGCCCTTTTTATAAGGGCGCTTCGGCTCATACTCTTTGTCAGTATACCTGCTTCGGTTGTGCTGGTAATTCTGAGAGAGCCGGTAGTTGTCGCTCTTTTTGAAAGAGGAAGGTTTACTACTCAGTCTACAGCAGGCACATCAGAGGCATTATTTATTTATGCCGCAGGTCTTGTTACATTCGCCGTCGAGGCACTTATTGTCTTCAGCTTTTATGCTCTTTCCAATACCAAGGTGCCGGTCAGGGCAGGAATATTCGGTGTTTTGCTGGATATAATCCTGGCAGTGTCTCTGGTCGGGCCGTTCGGCTTTTCCGCGATAGCCTGGGCCTACGTCTTTTCAAAAACTGTAAAGGTCGTCATCCTGCTTCTGGTTATGGACAGGAAATTCAGATTTTTGTATGAAGGCATATTTATAAACTTCATCCTCAAGGTATCTGCTTCATGCCTGGTATCGGCGTTTTGCCTCTATCTGCTTACAGGTCTAAACCAAGGCAGCTCTTTTTTTACAATCTTTATCTTTAATTTTGCCATACCTGCAGCAGGATTTGCGGCTGCGTTCTTACTGTGCTGCCGACTGCTAAAGGTCGAGGAACTGAACTTCTTTTTGTCCATACTTCTGCGCAGAAAAAGCCTAAAATCAGGGCTTACGAGTGACATGTCATGACCGTCGGCAAACTGCATATAAAAAAAGACGGCCAAGTATGTTGGCTATATATGCCACAATTGTTTTTCTTTACATCTGCGATAATTTTATTGTCGGCCCTGAATTTCTCCCATAGTTCTGTCGATATCAAAAGGCCTGCTATTTTGTTAGCGGCATCTTTTTTGGGACTATTTAACTTTAAGAAGAGCAGCAGATTTTCTGTCATTTCGAAAATAATCCTGCTTTACATCATCGAGATGTTTTTCAATCAGCTATCGGGAAGGTTTGTTCATATCGGGTCATTTTCAATACATCTTTCTTTAATCGCTATGGCACCCATGGCAGTATCTTTTATATGTTTCAGATTGCAGAGAACACAAATTGTATCTGTCGATACAAAGAACCTGTTTAAAAGCTGGGCTGTTGTTTTTACAGTTATAATTCTGCATATGTTGTTCTTATTTTTGCTGCTTTCGAACATATACGGTTATGGCTGCGAGCACAATTTTGCCGTCCTGGCGAATATGTGCCTGTATTTTCTGGTGTTTATATTGTCCTGGGAACAACTGGAAAATATCAGTTTTCGCAGGATTACAGCAATTGTTTCGGCGGTGTTCTTTGTTGTCATAATGGTCAGAGGGTTTTGATAAAATATGACGAGAGCAAATTGGGAAGTTGAAATAAAGCTGACGTTTAACAGGTTTAAGATGGAGAGTATGGGAGGACCGGGGGGTGTTTAGTTAGCTTAGAAATTGGGTTTGATTGGCTTTGAATTGGGTTTGTTTTGACGTGGGGCGAAGGCGCGGTTGGTTTGCATATTCCTTTGTTTTAACAGAACTTAGGTTCATTTTGGCTTTTCGGAGATTGGG
>CAZIKS010000102.1:756-13234 GCA_964539795.1 uncultured Pirellulales bacterium | reverse complement strand
CTTATAACTCTAATGCAAAAAATTCTCCTGCTACTTAAAATCCTCGGGCAGAAACTGTGGTTGTGGAATAGTCCCGCTCATACGAAGAGCTGCAAGGTCGTCTTCTCCGACCTGCCCCTTGATGAACTGTTGAACAACCGGATGTGGATGGCTGTGAATATGCTCGCCGTCGCCGTCGGCTATAATTTTGCCGTTATCAAGCATTATTATCCGGTCGCCTATCTTATACGCGCTCGTCATATCATGAGTAACAACTACGCTTGTTATCCCAAGTTCTCTTTGAAGTTTCAGGATAAGCTCGTTAATTATATCGGCGCGAATAGGGTCAAGACCCGTCGTCGGCTCGTCGTACAATACTACTTCCGGATTCAGGGCTATCGCCCTCGCAAGAGCAACTCTTTTTTTCTGACCCCCGGAAAGTTTCGCCGGATAATAGTGTTGAAATCCGTCAAGACCGACCATGGCCAGCTTCATTTTGACAAGTCCGTCAATTTCATCCCAGTTAGTTATCTCGTGGTGTTGCGTAATAGGAAACATTATATTCTCGGCAACATTAAGACTGTCAAACAACGCTCCTCCCTGGAAAAGAAAACCGTAATGTGTCCGTATCTTGTCCAGTTCGTGTTCTGGCAGATTGTCAATGCGCTGCTTGCCGAAATAAACCTCACCTGCACTCGGCCGAAGCAATACTATAAGGTGCTTTATCAAAACTGTCTTACCGCATCCGCTTGGCCCTATCACTACCGTCGTCTTGCCCTTCTCTATCGTCAGCGAAATATTGTCCAAAACAACATTATTACCGAACTTCTTCGTAAGGTTTTTAAGGGTGATGAAGCCGTTAGAAGTCTTCTCCGGAGTCAAACTATTTTCTTTATTTTCTACCACTTTTGACTCGTTTCTATAAAAATCAGAGCATTACCGACACCGGCCAGAAACTATAGTAAATACCTTTGAAAATCATTGCCAGTGCAAGATCCAGTGCCAATATGGAAATAAAACTCGCCACGAAAGCTTCTGTGCACGCCTGTCCAACTCCCTGGGCCCCTTCCCTGCAGTGAAAGCCCTTATAACAGCTGATAGATGCTATGGCTCCCCCGAAGAAAAAGCCCTTCACAATACCAACCATTACATCCCAAAGCTCAACGCCATTCGCGCTGAAACTCCAATAGGCCCTGCTGTTAATACCCAGATGAATAACGCTCACGAAATAACCTCCCAAAACTCCAAGCAAATCTGCATAGATAATCAAAAAAGGCATAAGCAGCAAACACGCCATAACCCGCGGAACGACCAGGTATTCTATCGGGTCGGTGCCCATGCTCTTAACTGCGTCTATCTGCTCGGTAACCTTCATCGTCCCTAATTCTGCCGTCAATGCACCTCCCACCCTGCCCGCCAGCATAACTGCCGCCAGTACCGGCCCGAATTCACTAACCACAGAGACGTTTATCAAAACGCCTAAATGCTCTTCAAGCCCCATAGCCTCAAGCTGGTTAAAAGCCTGAATAGCCAATATCATTCCCACGAACGCACCTGTTATCATTACAATAGGTGCGCTTTGAACACCGATGGAATTCATTTGAACCCATATTAAAGGGTATGTTCTGCTTCTGATACAACTCCAGACAGATGTGACAGCTGTATCCCCAACAAACCTGGAGAAACGTCCGAGATTACTTACTCCTTTTATTGTCTTGGTGCCGAGAGCCTCTATCATGATTCCGCTCCAAAACGCTTAACTTCATATTTCATTTCTTCAACATAATACGTTATACATTATCAGTTGTCAATAGCTATTTCCACACATCATTTTACCTGGTGCAAAAACCAACTCAGCACAAAACACTTATAATCCACCCTTAAACCTCAATAATACTAATAAGGCGTTTTCATATCTGCGCCAACGTATGCTTTATTAGTATCTTCAGCAGTGGCAACTGCTTTCTAAATCTGCTCGCCAATATAGTACGACTTACGATACGTCGGCCTCAGTAGCTTATTGGCTTCGTCATTGTTGACAAAGCTCTCGCTTTGAGCGTCAAAGATTAATTGTTTGTTGCCCACACGATAACACAGGTCGGCTAAGTGCAGCAGGCACGCACTATAGTGACCCTGCTCAATGTCGCCGTTAGGAAGCTGACGAGAACGAATACAATCGATAAAGTTTTGATTGTGCCGTTCATCGGGCAGGTAACCGTATTCATAATCGACGACTTTACCATCGCCTTCCAACGCCTGCCAGCCTCCCCCCATCCGGCCGACATACATCATTCGCTTCGTGCCGTACATTTCGATTCGAGTGCTGTTTTGAGGCCAGTAAGGAAACTTATCACCGAACCGAACGTCCCCCTGTGATTTCTTCATATACGGTGTAAAGTTCATATTCTCGCACGTAATAGTCATATCGCCATAGTCATAAGTTATCGCCTGCGTATCAGGTGTGGGGCGTTGGTCTTTGTAAGCAAGTCGCCCGCCGGCACAGTAGGCCGCTTTGGGATGCGGCGGATTACCGAGTATCAAACGTGCAAGGTCAAACTGATGGATGGCGTCGGCCATTGCTCCCGAGCCGTATTCCCAGTAGTCATTCCAGCCGCGATGTCGGCTCAGGTTGTATGGAACCTTCTCTGCCGGGCCAAGCCACCGGTCCCAGTCCAGACCCGCAGGTACCTCGCTGTCCGGCCGCTGCTTCCACCCACCTCCGGGAAGCATATTATAAACCTTCACATGTACCACCTTACCTAATTTGCCGCTCTTGATATACTCACGAGCAGAAAAACCGTAAGGTGCGCTTCGGTTTTGCGTACCACACTGGACAATTCGCTTGTACTTCCGCGCAGCCTCGAGCATCTTGCGACCCTCCCAGATACTCAAAGAGATGTTCTTCTCGACGAAGACATCTTTACCGGCTTGGCATGCCCGAATCGTCGCCAGTGCATGCCAGTGCTCCGGCGTCGCGATAACTACTCCATCCACGTCCTTATCGTCAAAAACCTCTCGCATATCCATTACTCGCTTAGGCGCATAGCCTTGAAGTTCATCCACCTTCTTGACGGCCGCGCCGCCACGGCTTTCATCCACCTCACAGATGTACTTCGTCTCCACGTTCTTAAGTTTTGCCATACCCTGTATCAATGCTGTCCCGCGCCCGCCAGCGCCTATCAGCGCAAGCACTACTTTGTCGTTGGCCCCAAACGCATTGTCCGGTGAAAGTGATATCGCTGCCCCAAGTGAAATTCCTGCTGCTCCGCGAACCGAACCGTTCAGAAACTGTCGTCTGTTTATTTCGTTCATTGTTTCATTTCCTCCCTTCTGAAATATGATTTTTTGCCGAATACATAACCATCTCTAAAATACCAAGTTATGCCGTCATGCTCTATACTTTATATTGAACCGTCATTTCCCATTTGTATCGCATAACAAAACCGCTGCACCTTAAAAAGTGTACTCATTCTGCTTGAAAGCACAAGGTCCATTTGGAAAACAATCGCCGGAATACTTGCATTTTTTAGATGGCTCTGTTAAGCTAATAATATCTGAAGGCTTGGCATTCCAGCCGGCCCTTTAATACGCTAAATGCAGGATTAAAATTGGAAAGGGCTTAAAAATGAGCAAAAATCTCGACCGCCGAAATTTCCTGAAAAAATCTATCGCCGCCTCAACAGCCGCAGCTTCTCTCACCCTCAATGACAAAGTACTCTCCGCTGAATTAAAAAATAATCCTGCCGCACCTGCTATGCAAAAAAACCTAAACTCTGATTCTTTACCGTATGGCAGAATCAAAAATCTAAAAATCAGCCGCCTGATCTCCGGCGGCAACCTAATCAGCGGCTATGCCCACAGTCGAGACCTCAGGTATGTCGGCGCTCTGATGAACCGCTATAATACGGATGACAGGGTTCTCGATACACTCCAGCTATGCGAACAAAACGGAATAAACACTATAATAACTGACCCCCGTGAAAAGCCCATAAGAATCCTCAACAGGTACTGGAAGCAGAGAGGGGGAAAAATGCAATGGATTTCCGAAGGCCATCCGAGAACAAACAACATAAAGACAAGCCTCCAAAAGGCCATTGATGGTGGTGCTTCCGCCATTTATATCCAGGGAGTCATCGGGGACAAGTGGGTCAAGGAAAAACGTCTTGACCTCATCGCCGAATCCCTCGATTTCATCAGGCAAAACAATCTTCCGGCCGGAGTTGGCGCCCATATGTTAAACGTTATCATCGACTGCGAATCCGTCGGAATCGACGCCGATTTCTACGTCAAGACATTGCATAGTAAGAATTATTGGTCCGCCCGGCGCCCGGACCAGAACCTCGATGTTATTGAAAACCGTGGCGATAACTATTGGTCGATGACTCCCGAAGAAACCGCAGAATATATGAAACAGATTGATAAACCCTGGATTGCATTCAAGGTCCTGGCCGCCGGTGCTATACACCCCAATGAAGGCTTCAAATATGCCTTTGAAAACGGCGCAGATTTTATTTGTGTCGGAATGCTTGATTTCCAGGTCGAAGAGAATGTCGCCATCGCCAAAAAAATATTGTCAAACGTTGACCGGCAGCGACCCTGGAGAGCATAACAAAAACTAAATTCAAATAAACTCGAAAACGCCGCCAAATCTCCCAAACCAGCGCGATTTCATTTCATATCGAGCCTCATTTGACAGCCCCGTAGCAAAGCACACGACCAGCCTGCATCACCGGCCAATACACAGATTCCGCGCTTAACGCCGATTTGTTCTAAGATTGACTTGTCCTCTTGAACTGAAAAGACAACCGCCTCGCAAACCAGAACGCTAATAATTGCTGTCAAAAGAATTCGTTTCATTTCTTTTCTCCGGAAAAATTCTAAGTGGATTTTTGAATATGCCGTCAACATCAGTTCTTTCCTCCATATCTAACCGCTCTATAATAACCACCCTCTGCCGAAGATACAAGCCTTTTACCGTTTCTTACAAAACTACAATTCAAGCCTTATCTTTTATTTTTCCCCAAATTTATTTCTGACTCAGTTCTTACGTTAAATTATGCTTCTCCACATAAGCCATCCTTGCACAAAGGAATTTCTCATCGAAACAATACCGCTTATCATATCCGCGTGTCCATAACCGTCCCTTGAATCCGCACTCTCGAAGGGCATAGTATGCCGCGTTCTTAAAATGACTCACAACTTTTGCTACCGGCCTGCCGCCGCTGCCAATAACCACATGCACATGATTACTCCACATCGATAGCGCAGGTATCTCCTCTCCGATTCTCTCTGCCTCTTTCAGTATCGCTCCCCTAACGACTTCACATTCGGCCTTCTTAAGCCTGACGCTCTCGCCTGTTCGTTTCCTCTCGTTCGCTTGTTGTAATTCTTTACTCTCCCTTAATAACTTTCCTCTCCTTACTGACCCTTTTTTATCTCCCTGAAGCCACGTTCCGTACGTCGTCCATGTAACCATATATCCGCAGCTTTTACCCATATTAAAAATCCAAATTAACGCCTGTCGTTAAGGCGTTAGTATTTAGCCCTCAGCCCGCGTGCTGGGGGTCACTTAACACCCCGCACCTTGTTCACGTCACAATATACTACACAACTGTCTCGTTCAATAACTTCTCCCAAATGAGGGCAACGCCCTCACATGCTTACCCCTCTAACCCCAATGGGCGTTAGGGGGTTTCGGTTCCAATCTTGATACACAAGCTGCGATACACAAAAAAACCTTCCCGCCCCACAAACCCACAGATTCTTTTCTAAAAACTATTAAAAACGAACTAAAATCTACAAAGAAGTTTTCCCACCGCTGTTTTTATTTTAACTTTCCGGTACTTTGACGTGCAATTTTCTTTCTAACAAGGAAGCCAAATTAAGTTTGTCTAAAGCTGATTCTACCTTCCCGATAAGCTCGTTGGCCTCTAAATATTGACGGAAGGCCGTTGCCATAATGCAGAAACCGAATGGAACCTTAAGGCCGATCTGACTCATTCGACAAAGACTCATAGTCTTTATCCCGATCATATCTTCATCGACATTCTTGATAGTATCCAGAGAAACGACGTTGATAGAAGGTTGTTTTTTCACTTATTCAATCTCATAAGCACTGCTGGTGCTGACAGGAAATAGCAGAAATAACCTTATAAACAGATTCAGGGTCTCTCATGAACAACCGCAAACGACACCTACGTGAGCGCCACCATCGTTTCACGACATTTTCAGAAACAACATCCACGTAGGGACCTAACAGCAAACTTCTGCCAACCTCGGCTTCCTTGAATAATTCCTCGTCTTCTGGCTCTTGCTTACCATGGAACCACTGGCTGTGCTCCTGCTTGAGAAGTCGGAAAATGATGAAGACATGTAAGATGCGCCTGTTCGTGACATACAGACCATGTTCCACAAAGGGGGGTAGTGAAACCCACCACCGGTAAGTTGGAAGCGATTTCACTGAACCTATTGGGACCCATCTTTTAAGAAATAGCACTTTCTCCTCGTGCCGAAGCAAAGGAAGCAGATTAAAAGAAGTCCGTATACCGAATAGTTTCAGCAGGGCTGAGAGTACAAGCGCCAGTATGACTAATCCTATGATGGTTCTCATAAAAATGACCTCATAAAAACATCAAATATCTCAATAATATTGACATTCACGCAGCGACCGATTCATGGCTTTATTATCTTATTGGCTAAGTTTTTTTCCATATAACTTACAGGCGATATAAGGAGTCAGGAAAAATAAAAAAAAACAAATCTTTGTAAACATCAGGCCACAGTAATTGATAAGTACTAATTCATTTTTTGGCAGAGCGAACCACTTCGTATGGATTTCATACATCCAGTCCCTTGCTGTCAGAAATATGAAAAACCAGATCAGCATGAACACCATTCCAATAATAAAACATCGAATAGTAATCTTCTCAAACGTCTCCATATTTGTACCTCCTTTTTCTAGAACTCCAGAATATACATATACTACATTTCTCTGTGAGTTAATTGTTTGTTTATATTGGTCAATGGTTACACAAAACGGCGAAATCTTTAAAATTAACCAAGCCATCGTTATTGAGGTCAGCTTCTAAATCAGCTCCACTCTCGAGCCAATAAGATACAAAAAAAGTTAAGTGTTTGAGATTACAGGTTATTAGTTTGATTGTGTCCTTACCATAAAAGGGTTGCCCACTAACAAATAAGCCCTCCACGCTTACTTCAACATTACCATAACACTCAGAAGCACTGCAAAACTTATCACGAGAAAAAACAACTTCAATCTCAACCAAATTATCTTCATTGACAAATAAATTGATATAGTCTGTGTCTATCTCAATCTCCATTAGTCTAGCCACGATCGGTGTTGTAACATCTACATCTTCAGGCAAAAACTCTTTAGGAAGCAATAAGTGTGATTTAACCCATTTACCTTTGCTATTGCAGTTCAAGGTCTGTGGTGTAGATTTCATTGATACTTCGACCGGCGGGACAAATTCATCAGCACCCATGTCGACTTGCCCATTGAACACTCGCGGCTGACCGTCAATATCCATCTCATCTGGTTCAAATGGGTAATTCGGGTCTCCAGTATCAACACAAGGTGAGTTTGGCAGCAGATGGAAGTCATCTTCGGACGCGTTTACAAAGAGCGGATCTGCGCCGATATTACCGATTCCACCAAAGTTGCCAGTCAAACCATGAATACAACTATAATTAATGATTGGAGCTTCACCCTCTGAATGAATTTGTGCCGATTCAACATTATCGCCATTATCAATGTTATCCCAAAATATACAGTTTGTCAGTGTTGAATTACTAGTTACATCGTTATGGATCCCTCCACCGAGCGAAGCTGAGTTCCCGCTAAATGTGCAGTTAAACAACGTGGGATTACTATTGCTTCTATTCCTCATTCCTCCGCCTTGCATAGTTGAAATGTTACCACTGAAGATGCAATTTGTCACTGTTGGGCTACTTTTTGTGTTGTACATTCCACACCTGGAATTACCACTGAATTTACAATTAATCACCGTTGAGTTACTGCGATTATTGACAAAACCCCCACCGATACCAGAAGAATTATCAACTAAAACACAGTTCATAATTGTCGGAGAAGAGCGATTACATGCAATTGCTCCAGCGGAGGAACTGTTGGTAATCGTAATCCCGGCGAGAATAGAATTTGTATTTTCGCCATTTTTAAAATAAAAACCGCGCTGAAATTCAGTATTGCTACCCTGACAAATAATAACCGTAGAGGCCACGATATCGGGGTCACTGGGATCCAGGCTTCGGACAGTTATGGCCTTACCGTGAAATTCAATATCTCGATTACCTTCGCCCATATAAAGACCGGGTTCGAGAATGACTGTATCCCCATTTTCAGCTGAATCTATTCGCGATTGAATAGTAGGCTCAAAATGATCGGCAACATATAAATTAACTGAAACAATCTGGGGATTGTTTATGGCACAAGGGTCTGAAATTGTAAGTTTGCAATTATGTATACCTGGAGTTAGGTCAGTTATATTTAACGTAACATTATTAATATCGTTTTCCCCTGTTGAACTGCCTGTATGGGGAGTAACACTAAGCCAATCGCAGTTCCCATCAATTGTCCAATTGAGAGTTCCCAGGCCACTGTTGGAGATTGATAAAATCCGAGACTGTGGCAAAGGATCATCCAGAAATGCATAAAAATTAATTGTCTTTGTACTTAGTTGGATAACAGGTCTGCTCGCAGCCAGAAGGTTGATGAACTCCGGTGGATTGATGATCTTTGCTCCATCGGGGTTTATATACGCCGTTTGGAAGAGCCGATCAACCATTTGCTCACTCGTGAGTTCTGGGTGCAGTTGCCAGCCCATCGCCAATACGCCGGCACAATACGGAAACGACCAACTCAAACCGCCAGCTCCCCAATATATATAGCTATAGTCTCCATTATAGACTTCTTCCGCAGTAGTCCGTACAGAAGCAGGCGCAAGAATGGTTTGGGGATTAAACCAGGGTGTCTGCCACGGAAAACCTGGAGCACATTTGGCCACGTTCTCAGGATCAAACGCATCGTACCAGCATATACCTATTAAACCTGTATCAGGAGTACCTGTACTATAAAGCACTAAGATTCCTGCTGCTTCGGCACGCTCGCAGGCTTCATCCCATGTTACCTGGCCTGGTTGGGATGGATTGCCTACTACGCCAGGTGCTGCTGAAACTGATACCACGCGGATTTTTTCTGAATCTGGTAGTGTGCCATTTAGGGCGATGATCCAGTCGAGGGCTTGTGCATAATCAACCTCATATACCCAGCTTCTACAAGCGAAGTAATATACTCGTGCCCCAGGTGCGGTTCCACAGTTGGTTCCAATGAGCAAACTTGTAACTGCTGGGCCATGCATACTTCTTTGTTCACCACCCGCTAAGTCATAATATCGAACCACTTTCCCGGCAAATTCAGGATGGTCAAGATACATAGCCTGGTCGATTATGGCTACGCTGACACCTGCTCCTGTGATGCCTTGAGCGTGTAACGCACGGATGCCCAGGCCGGGATTCATAGCGTTCGTCATTATTTGATTTGGGCTCAATCCTGGTGGCATCTTGCCTTGGCTCGGCCAGATGGTCTCGGGATTAAATGTTAGTGTTTCGATCAAACCTGGCCTGCCCGAGATATCAAGAGCACTCATATCTTTACATCTTACATCATCAAATTCCTCTACCGAGAATATACGCTCTATGGGACCCCAGCAACCAGCTTTGGCGCTTGGTATGAATATTAATCCCAATAAAACTATGAAAATAAATCGTTTTGTTAACCAACTGCAGCGTATTATTTTATTCATATTGAATTACTTCTTTCTCAAAACATAGTACTTAGGTTTCATTTGCCTAAGCGTATAATCGCCGCTTTTCCACTCGTAGAACATATAAAGCGAGCCGTCTATTTCTTCAATCTTGTACCTGGATGCTTTTTGCGCCGCCGGTTCAATAATCAATCCTTTTGTCCAGACCTGTCTGGGGCCGGGGAGTTGCTTGTTCACGATTTCAGATATCTTAGTGTTCGGATCACTAACTTCCTTGAGGAACGAGTCGCTGACTCCTTGTTCGATGGCCTCCTTAAATAAGGGGCTGCCTTCTTTCAGAATTTCGGACATTTTCATGCTCGGATCGACATCAAGTTCGGTTAGGAAAGATTGGCCAAAAAGTTTTGTCCACACCCGATCGAAGTCGGATACACTCTTGTTGAGTATCTCAGACATTTCTCCATTCGGGTCGACGCCGAGTTCGGCAAGGAACGATTCGCGTACTCTTTTGCTCTCGGCCCGCCTAGCCTCAGTTACTTGTTTGCCAAGGATTTGAGACATTTGGCCATCTGAATCGATGACAAGTTGCGCGAGGAACATTTCGCCGTCTATCCATCTTTTTTGTTCGGGGTCGAATTCTTCGGGCGTCTCGACAAAATCAATCGCGTCCCAGGTCCCGATAACTTGCGGGTCGTCGACAAATGGATAGTCGACTTTATCATAAGTTCTGGCTTCAACATACGCTTTGCCCGGAATTTTCTTTAGAACATAGAACTTAGGCTTTATATGGTAAATCCTGTAATTGCCGGTCTTCCATTCGAAAAACATATATGTCGTGCCATCTATTTCCTCAATCACATACTTTGAAGCCTCCTTACCCTCCACATCAAGGAACAATCCTTTTGTCCAGGTAATGCCCAAATGTGTTTTACCGTTTTCAAATACAAATAATTCCTTAAAGAACAAATCTCCTCTATGGCTTCTTCTATCAGGATCGAAATCTTCAATATAGCTGACAAAATCCACGCTTTCCCAGCAACCTATTGCTTCAGGATCATTGACAAACGGATAATCGACCTTATCAACGATGCGTCCGTCTTCGTTAATGAAGCTGGTCGATGGGAGATCCTCTTCTCTAAGAATTTCTTTGTTATCGGGACTGCTGTTACTTGTTACGTACAAGGCGGCTACCTTGTAATTACCAAAGAACATCCTCACGCCCCAATCTGACCGCTGGTAATAGCAGCGTCCTTCCTGGCCGTCGATGTCCTTATACAAAATATCATCTATCCATCTAACTGGTTCACCCACGACCGTCTCCGTAGCTTCACCTAAGACAGCCAGTACCTCATCAAGGGAAGAGCCCACGAGAATTTCATCATAAAAAACATATCCCGCTGCAGGTGATTCAAATCGAAGCTCACTTATGGAGTCCTGAAGCATAAAAATAGAGAAGCCAAGCGGGTATATCATGACATACCGGTCGGTTGGAATTTTCTCTCTTGGTATGGTCTCCTGGCCCCATACATACTTTAGTGGTTCACCAAAAACCTCGATAACATCATCAAGGACTGCATTGTCGATGTCCAGTTGAGCTACTTTAGCATTTATGTCAGAAGCTTTTAAATCAGATAAGTTATCTGCTGTCTCTGCATTTGTTAAAGCTATACCGCCCAACACTGCCAAAAGAATAACCGCTAACATTGACCATTGATACGAGCCTTTTTTAAATTGTGCAATCATTGTAATTCTCCTTTTCAATTGTGATTTGTTTTCAAGTATACCCGCTATCCCGGGCACGAACTGTATCTGGGAAAAACCCTTAAAAAGATTAACCAGTGTTTGGCCATATGCTTGGCTGTTTCCGGCCCCCATAGTTGAAAGCACCAATCCGTCACAGGCCAACTCCCTGTCAGTTCGCATACGGCCGAATGCAAACCACACAAGCGGATTGAACCAGTGCAGAATCTGCAGGATGACCATCAGCCACCCAAGATAAATGTCTTGACGCTTGAGGTGAGCAAGTTCATGAAGAAAAATATAACGCAGCTCTTCTGTGCTTAGAGTTTCGAGAATTCCTTCCGGTAATAATAATCTTGGCCTGATAACCCCAAAAAGAGCTGGGCTTTTGACTCTATCAGTCGTAACCACCCCTAAGACTGTCTGGATACCCATCTGGGCCTTGCAGTCTTCCAGTAAATCAAGAATTTTCCCTTCAGTTAATGGCCTCCGGGATTTAATAATTCGCCAGAGCCTGAAGTTACACCCCATAGCAAAAACTGCCAAACCAAATGCAACCAAAAGCCAGACTAATGATAATGGTTCAATCAGCCCCGGTAAAAGTGACCTTATACCGCTTGATACCTGAGTTGCTTGTGATGCTGTTCTTTCCGGTTTAACTGCCTCACTTTGCAAATTGCTAATTGTCTTTGGTCCTGCTTCCAATTTTGCCATCGGTTCTGTGCCAATTGTTGTGACCGGAAAGGTTTCTTCAGCAGTTTGTTGGGCAACCATCATTTTTTTTGCCTGAGAAACAAAGGTAAAAATACTGAACTTGCTCTCAGGGCCCCAGGGCATAACCATACGTATCAGCAACAACAGCCACAACCAGTAGTGCCAGCGAATCGCTAACCGACCGCGTACTACAGCTTTTACTGCAAGGACAAGACAAACCAGCACACTCACCTGTACCGAGG
>CAZIKS010000102.1:0-746 GCA_964539795.1 uncultured Pirellulales bacterium | reverse complement strand
AGCCATCTAAAAAACGTAGTCAAGTCCGTAATAAAAGATTCCATTATCGCTTTCCCCCTTTCTTATCCAGAATCCGCTGCAGCTCGGCGACTTCTTCATCCGATAGTTGCTCCTTTTCGATAAAAGTCGTTAGTATCGGCTTAAGAAGCGCAGCACCAGAACGGGCAAGAAATGAATCAGCATCTGCCCTGACACATTCTTCTTGCGACAACAGTGGATAGAAGTGATGCCGCCTGCCTTTCTTATCAAAATCAATCGCTTTTTTCTTTGTTAAACGATTCACCAGTGTTCGTATGGTTTCAGGTTTCCAGGCTGTTTTCTTTGTGAGGATTGAAATTACTTCCTTGACAGTCAGCGGTGATTTTTTCCATAAAACTTCCATGACGTGCCATTCGGCATCTGATATTCTTGGTTTATCTACCATAGTCATCTCCTTAAAGTTACACTTGTAACATAACCTATTGTTACATCTGTAACATAAAAGTCAAGAGAAATTTTAAGAAAAAATAAAAAAAATAAAAAAAACATTGACGAAGCAAAGTGCTCAATCCGAAATCTTACCTATTTTAACATTGGAAATAGTTTTTGTATCGGGTGTGCAATTTTTTACAAATTTACACAATAAAACGGGTCATTTTTTTCTCTTTTTTTCTTTTTTTTAGCTTTTTGTGCGTTTTTTCGTCTTTTCTTTGTCATTTTGCAATAGTGTTCGGCACTTTATTTGCACCTGGTGGTTTTGCTGTTCG
>CAZIKS010000101.1:0-13319 GCA_964539795.1 uncultured Pirellulales bacterium | reverse complement strand
ACCGCTAGGTTGTAGGTTCGAGTCCTACTCGGGGAGTTTCAGGGCAGCAGGCCTTTTGGCCCAGCTGCCCTGAATTTTTTTACCAGTTGGACTCGAACCTCAAAGGGTGTGGGAAAAGAATTTTCCCACGTCGTCGGGGTGACAGGAGTGAGCAACTGCGAGCGACGCCAGAGGGGCTTCAGCCCCTATGGGAAGCGATGTCGAGCGAAGCGAGGTAGAGCGACAGGTTCTAGGGCGAAGCCCGGAGTCCTACTCGGGGAGGTGTGAACCGCATAAGATTCACACCTTGAACCCAACGTGGTTCATGGTGCGACATGGAAAGTCGCTGTTGGATTTGTATTTGAGAACACTTATCTCATGTCTGCCAGTTTACTGAATGTATATTCCAGAGAGCCAATTGAGTCGATTATGTCTTGATTGCAATCTGGACTTATAATATGCTATACGAATGAAGAAATTCTACCACATAATCCTTTTTACAGCTTTATACAATAGTGCTTTAGCAAGTTCCCCCTTACCTCAATTAAATGATTATGATGAAGACTATTTTTCTGAATTACTGATTTCAGACTATAATGTCTATGCTGAAACCGAAATCAAGACTAAAAGTATTACTGAGCACTTCTGGAATTGGCTGCAGCAAGATCCACAAAGCAAACAAGCATTGCTAGTGGCGATGTATCCTGATTTTAACTCTGAAGTTATAGAATGTCTTAGCCGACTCCATGACAAATTTGAAAAACATGTTGAACAATACCCTCACCTTGCAATAGCATTTTCGGTTGTTTATGGTAATGCCAATGCAAAAAAACAAGATTTTCGGCCAGAATATTTGCAATGGTGGGTAAAGAAAAACCGAGAAGCCCCATCTTGTGAAGATTCATTTAAATATTATATAAACAATCATGACAAGATGCTTTATCCCCTAGATAAATTTTACTGGCCACTGTTATTGTATGTTGCCGATAACGATATTCCTCTACAGGAGCGAGATTGGGTACTTAATAAATACAAAGGCGGCTCCCTTGAAGACCTTAACAATCTTTATGGCGAAATAAAACATAACGGAGGTGCTGAGGCATACACCAGAGCTAAATCCCAGGCATCAGGAAAACCAATGGCTTTAAACCAAATATTTATTGATGGAGGCGTTTGCTCCCAGCAAGCTTATTATTCAAGCAGGGTATTTAAATCTCTGGGAGTTCCATCAATAAGACTATTACAGCCCGGTCATACATTTATGGCATGGGTTGAAGGAAATACTAGATTAAAGACTAAATTTGGAGGAGACTACACATCTAAGAAATATGAGTATTTCTTCAATCCTAACAGGAGAATCAGCCAAAACGGCTGTGAATTTCAAATGTTGGTTTCAGCAATGAACCTGTCATATGAGAGCTATTTAAAATCAAAAGTTGCCTCTTTTGTTTTTGAAAATCTCTCCGAAAATTCAAAAAAACAAGCACAGGGATTACTAGACGCTGCGATTGTAAATAATCGCTACGTTGTTGACGTATGGCTGCTTTACGCAAAAGCCTGCAAAAATGGAGTTTTTTCTCAAAAAACGGCCTTAGAGCTTTATGACAAAGCGGAAAAGCTTGTACCTGAATTTCCCGAATTGCTCTGCATCATACTCAATGAAATAACCTCAGCAAAGATGACTGAGGAATTACAAAAACAAATACCCATAAAATTCAGAAATACTATAGCTCACCTTAGCACCGCTAATAGGCCAAATTTAGCTTTTAATGTATTTACGACTCATCTTTACTTTCTTATTAAAACCGAAGGAGTAAACTCAGCAGTCAAACAATCCTCAAAATGGTTCAACTTAAGAAACTTCGATGTATTTTTTCAGGACAAGTTATTTGACCATATATATAAAGTCACAAATAAAGCAGAAATCAAAACAAAAGAAAATTGGCTCTCAAAGGAGTATTTGCGTAGCAAAAAGCAATTGCAAGACAATGTTCAAGATAAACGTAATTATAATCATTTCTCAAAAGTAGCCACAGCCTGCATCTATCACTATAATAAAATGGGAAATACAGGCAGAGTATCAACAATAAATTCAGATATATCAATGTTTCGGGGGGATGTTTTTAATGACAGGTGCGTTAAGTCGCTGGTGAAAAATGGAACCGTCTTAGGCGCCGGTGAACAACAAGTTACTCAAATATCTCCAAGCAATGAAGCTTGTTATGTATGGCAAATTCTTTACGATATACCTGAAGGGTACACAATAGAACTGGAAGCAAAACATTCAGCCGCATACAAGCAAGGAGCTTTTTGTTTTACTGCCTGGTCAGATTTAAATAAAGATGGCTTACCTGACACTCGAATAGCTACCTCTGAACTCAAGACAGCAAAAAGAAAAGGCCAATGGAGTAATTGGAAATTTGTCTCAGATGGAAATCCAATATTTGTTGGTATTACAACAAAGACAAAAATTTCGCTTTTTTTCCAAAACGCAGGATCGCTAAAAGGTTACACCGGATTAAGCAGTCGGATGTTTTATTCACGAAAGTTCGACTTCAAACCTCAAAAAAGTGTAGAGCCTCGCTATATTAATCTTCGTGTGAAAATCACAAACGATCAAATCTAACAGCTTTCATAGAAAACTTTGTTACTCTGCATATAAGTTGATCCGATTCTAAGCAAAGCGATTGGTTAACAGCAGTAGAGATATAACTATCGAATTCAAAAACGGAGACCGTCCTTGTTTACTGAATGATTATTTCCACGGCCTGCGGGCAGGCCATTTTTACCTAAAAGAATCATTCTTGGCAACGGCATTCAGCGGCGGTACAAGAAATCGTTCTATATCATTTACAACTTCATGTAATTCAAGTTTACTGGTCCACAAAAAAGCCTTCCACTGCTTTGCTTGCTGAACTGCCCCTGTTTTTATTTGGGCACTCGATTTTACGAGGTTGTTTTTGGGCTTTGGGAGTGGGATATAAGGCAAATATAACTGATTGTTGTTTGCGATACATGTAAAAAACGAATTCCAGTGTCGCTGTAAGATTTATACGTTCAGTTTCCAGAGTGTTAACCGGCCAATACCCATCAACGCATATACGTTGAGTGTATGGACCGCAGAGATTCAGGGGGGCCATCAGGCCCACCGTGAATCTCCTTCGAGAGTCGAGAGCCTATGTGAGATTATCCCGAGCCAAGCGAGGGAGATCCTGCCGAGGTATTATTCTGAACTTTCTTGAATTTTACTCGTAAATTGTTAAAGTATAACGGTTATGATAAAACACAAAATAATAATATTACTTTCGGTTTCTATATGCTTTAGCCACGTCAATGGCTTGTTTACGGTAATATGCCATGGGGCTAATGGTCATATAGCTGTTGAGCCGGTTTCACATAACCACTGTGAGTGTCATGAATCTGATGGAAGTGGTCACCAAAAAGAAATCAGTGAATCTGGTATTGACCTGTCAAGTGAACACAGCCATTGCAAAGATACTCTGGCAGCGTCAGGCGTAGTCTTTTCTGTTCGAAAAAATACTAAGACTCAACTTGACAAAGTTTTTGTACAAGGCCTTTATCAAAAATCAATTTCTAACCACATGATATCTTCTTTCAGGTATCCTCTTTTATGGAATACTGAATTGTCTTCCTTTTTTACGCCACTACGAACAGTAATCATTCTGGCGTGATATTGCCCTCCAACTTTTCTGTTTAATTCTTCAACTATTGCCTTCAGAGACAGTCTATCCAGTCAGGCAATGGTTTGTATTAATTGTCAATTTTAAGGAATGATATTTATGCGGTATCGAAAATTTATGTTTGCTTTGCTGCTCGTCACAACTTTGATAATGGGATGTGAGGAACAATATATGACTGAGGCCTATCATGGCGAGCTTCAAAATATCAACGAAACCAGCTTGACATCTTCCTCTGAGCTATCTTCTGAACAGCGAATCGAAACAGCAGAAATCTCCGAGCCCAACGGAATTTTAACGCTGAGGCGGGCGTTAGCTTTAACCTTGATGAACAATCCTGAGCTAAAGGTTTTCTCACTTGAAATCAGAGCAGCTCAGGCACGGGAATTACAGGCGGGTTTATGGCCTAACCCTGAACTGGAAGTTGAAGTCGAAGAGGTTGGCGGAACTGGTGATAGGAGAGGTTTTGATGCCGCTGAAACAACCATTCAATTAAGTCAACTTATTGAACTTGGTGACAAATCTCAAAAACGAAAAAAAGTAGCTTCATTTGAAAAGCAATTGGCTAATCTGGACTATCAAAATAAAAGGTTAGAAATTTTTAGCGAAGCAGCAAAAGCATTTATTTTGGTATTGAAAGCTCAGGAAAAACTTCAGTTATCTAATGAGTTATTAAGAATATCGGCCGAATCATTCAATGCTGTTGAAAGAAGAGTGAATGCCGGCAAGGATTCGCCATTGGAAAAAACAAGAGCATCTGTTGCTCTGGCAAATGTTAAGATAATGCATCGTGAAACTCAGCGAAATCTCGAATATGCCGGAAAACAGTTGGCCTCTTTCTGGGGACAGGATAAGCCGTTATTTGAGCAGGCCACAGGAAATTTAGATAGTGTCGAGCAATTGCCGACATTGGAAAATCTGACAAACCAATTAAAATTGACTCCGGAATACGCCCGGTGGGAAGCTGAGATTAAAAAAAACCGGGCGATACTGGATTTGGAAAAATCCAAAGCGGTTGGTGATATTACCATTGGTGCAGGTATTCAAAGATTCAATGAAACCGATGACAACGCTGTTGTTTTCGGCGTTTCTATTCCTTTGCCTCTGTCAGATAGAAACCAGGGAGCTAAACAGGAGGCAGCTTATAACTTGGCCAAGGCGAGAGAAAAGCAAAAAGCAGCATGGTTGAAGCTGCAAAATGAATTTAACCAGGCTTATCAGGAATTCGCAAACTCGCTCAGCCAGGCAACGTCACTTAAAGGTGAAGTATTGCCGAGTGCATTGGAAATGTTTAATGCTGCTAAAACAGCATATCAGGAAGGGAAAGTTGATTACCTGAATGTACTTGATGCCCAGCGTACTCTCTTTGAAGTCAGAAATGAATATATCGAAAGTCTGGCCGCTTATCATATCGCAAGGACTGATATTGAGCGTTTTATAGGCAGGGAAATCGAAACTGTAAATCTTTCAGAAAGTGAGCAATGATATGAAATCTCAAAAACGTATTGCAATAATAACTATTGTTCTTGCTGTCTGCTTTTTGGGCTATCTAACAGTTCAAAATACTGCTCATGACAACCCTGAGCACGACCATACAGAGCACACTACAACGCCTTATGAACCTGATGCGCACGAAGGTCACGGTGAAGGTGAAAACCAGGGGCAGGCTATAGAATTAACTCCGGAGGAAATTCGCCAAATCGGTCTAAAAACAGCAGTCGCAGGCCCTGGGGCGGTTGATATTCATATTAATCTAACCGGTGAAATCAGGGTTAATCAGGACAGAATGGCTCATATTGTACCTCGTGTAGAAGGAGTTGTTACTGAGGTCAATAATAAACTTGGTGATATAGTTAAAGCAGGTGAGGTTATAGCTGTAATTGAAAGCCAGGAATTGGCGGATGCAAAGGCTGGGTTTCTGACAGCCGTTGAAAGGTACGAGATGGCTAAACTTTCTTTCGACAGAGAAGAAAAACTGTGGAAAGAAAAAATATCCTCTGAGCAGGATTATCTGGATAAGAAGCAGGTGTTGACCGAAGCAGGTATTGAGAAACGAGCCGTGGAGCAAAAACTCCATGCGATTGGTTTTGATGAATCATATCTTAAGAAACTTATCGGTGAGCCGGAACAGCTTTTGACCAAATTTGAAATAAAAGCACCGTTTGAAGGCACCATTATTGAAAGACACATAGTGCTTGGCGAACTGGTTGGGACCGGCTCAGCTGTTTATATTGTTGTGGATTTTAGTTCCGTATGGGTTGATTTACAGGTTTATCCTAAAGACCTCAAATATATCAGGACAGGCCAACAGGTTGTTATTTCCGCTGACTCCGAGATTCCTGATGCCGCTGGAACAATCAGCTATGTAGGCCCCATTGTTGAGGCAGATTCCAGAACGGCTTCGGCCCGGGTGGTACTTGCAAATGAATCAGGTGTTTTCAGGCCGGGTCTCTTTATAAATGCCCGGGCAGCTGTTTCAAAAACTCAGGCAAAGGTTGTTGTGTCTAAAAACACAATACAATCGCTTGAAGGCCGAAAATGTGTGTTCATTAAAGATGACCATGGTTTTGAACCGGCATTTATTGAAATTGGCCTTGAGAATACTACCCATGTAGAGGTCCTTTCTGGCTTAACTGCCGGGCAGGAATATGTAACAAAGGGTGCATTTGCCTTGAAATCCAAAATTGTAACCTCAACGCTCGATAGCCATGCCGGCCATGGTCATTAGTAAGGAGCATAACTTATGCATCATAAAATAGTTCATATATCGCTGCATTATCGATTTTTCGTAATATTGGGAATCTTAGGCGTTACCGCCTTGGGTATCTATCAATATAATCAATTGCCGGTAGATGCATTTCCCGACATTTCTCCTGTTATGGTACCGGTCTTTGCCGAGGCGCATGGCATGGCGCCGGAAGAAGTTGAAAGATTGATTACATTCCCCATAGAGTCTGCTATGAACGGCCTGCCTGGAGTTAAACAGATAAAATCCACCTCAGCATTTGGTATGGCTGTCATCTATGTGTATTTCGAGGATGATATCGATATCTATTTTGCTCGGCAAATTGTATCGGAAAGACTTAACGAAGCCCTCTCTCAACTTCCCGAGATGCATGAACCACCGACACTTGGACCCATATCCACCGGCCTGGGGCAGATTTTCATTTATTATCTTGCAATGGATGAAAATACAGACACAGGAGATAAAGACCCGGCCACGTATCTTCGTGAAATAAATGACTGGGTTGTTAAGTACCAGCTGCAAACCGTACCGGGTGTTACCGATATTCTTTCAATTGGCGGCCATGTCCTTCAGTATCAGATTCGCGTTAATCCCCATTTTCTGAACAAATACGGTATTGGCCTTGAAGATATAGTTACCGCTGTTACAAAAAACAATGAAAATGCCGGCGGACAGTTCATAGTCCTCGGAAGTGAGGAATATCTTGTAAGAGGCATAGGCTTGCTGGAAGACCTTGAAGGTATAAGAAATATTCATATAAAGGTGGTCGAAGGTACACCTGTCAAAATCAGGGACATTGCCGAGGTCCAATACGGCAAAGAAATCCGCCGCGGTGTCGTTTCACGAAATGGCAGCCGGGAAGTTGTCTCCGGTATTGTCATGAAACTATTCGGAACAAATACATCACAGGCTATTGAACAGTTATATGAAAAAATTCCTGACCTTCAGAAAGCTCTTCCCGAAGGCATACATCTTGTTCCATACTATGAGCAGGCTGAACTTGTCGAACAGGCGACCTGGACTGTAAAAAAGGCGCTGCTGCAGGGGGCCGTCTTGGTTATCGTTATTTTATTCGTATTCCTTGGAAATCTCAGGTCTGCTTTTATAGTCTCTCTTGCTTTGCCTTTATGCGCCTTTATTTCAATCATCCTGATGCGGCTGACAGGAATCTCTGCAAACCTGATGTCACTCGGCGGTATTGCTATCGGTATCGGAATGCTGGGCGATGGCGCCATTGTTATGGTGGAAAACATATTTCATCATCTTAACACAAACGCAGGCAATACCCTCGCCCGGAAAACCGACATCATTTATGAAGCTGCAAAAGAAGTAGCCAAACCAATCATCTTTTCCATACTAATTATTATTACGGTCTTTCTGCCCATCTTCAGCCTCGAGAATGTGGAAGGCAAGATGTTTTCCCCGATGGCCTTCACCTTGTGCTTTGCTCTGTTTGGTTCTTTGCTTATTGCGATTATCGCAGCCCCTGCATTGTGTACATATATATTGAAGGCTAAAGCTCATAAAGAATTTGTATTAGTTACATATTTGAAAAAAATCTACCGCCCCTTATTGGTCTGGGCGATAGTTCATAGGAAAAGGGTCCTGCTTTTTGTACTTATCGCCTTTGTATTGAGTCTTATCTCCGTACCTTTTCTTGGAACCGAGTTCATCCCCACGCTGGAAGAAGGCTCGATTTTGATTGGGGTAACAATGGCCCCTTCGACCTCTCTTGAGAAAGGGACCGAAATCATTCAGTCTCTTGAAAGAAAGATTATGAAATTCCACGAGGTTGACCAAGTCATCTCTCGTGTCGGCCGTCCCGAGGCCGGCAGTCATCCTCATCCGGTTAATTATGCCGAGATTCACATCGAGCTAAAAGAACACAAAGACTGGGAAAATTACAAAAACAAAAAACAGCTTATCGCTGCCCTCGACAAATCCCTGTCCGTCTATCCCGGCCTGCAGTTGAATTTCACTCAACCCATTCAAAATGCCTTCGATGAACTTCTCTCTGGTATAAAGGCACAGGTGGCCGTAAAGCTCTTTGGCGAGGATTTAAGTATCTTAAGAGATAAGGCCAATGAAATCCGAAATGCCATCGACAATATCCCCGGACTTGTTGACCTTGCAGTTGAACAGAGTTTTGGCCAGCCGCAAATTCAGATTATCGCAGATAGAAAAGCATGCGGGCGATATGGCATTAATGTCAGCGAGATACTCGAACTCGTCGAGCTTGCTATTGGCGGTGAAGTAATTGACAATATCTATTTGAATACGCGCCGTTTTGGTATTCACGTTCGTTATCAGGAGCAATTTCGCTCAGACCCGCAGGTTATCGAAAACCTTCTGGTCCATACTGAAAATGGAAACCTGATACCTCTTAAACAAGTTGCACGGGTTAAGGAAGTAGTTGGCCCTGTTCAGATAAACCGAGAAAAGAACCAGCGCCGATGGATTGTCCAGGGCAACGTCAGGGCCAGAGACCTCGGCGGCGTCATCGCCGATATAAAGCAGCGAATAAGCAGCACAGTTGATTTGCCTGCTGGTTATTTTATCGAATATGGCGGGCAATTTGAAAATCAGCAAAGGGCAATGGTCCGTCTTTCAGTTATCGTCCCGGTTGTACTGATTTTGATATTCCTGCTTCTGTATTTGACATTTGGCTCACTGAATGAAGCGTTCCTGATTATTATCAATGTCCCTCTTGCCTTAATCGGCGGCGTATTTGGTCTGTTCATAATGGCCGAATACCTTTCCGTGCCGGCCGCGATAGGCTTTATCGCTCTGTTTGGTATCGCCGTTCAGAACGGTGTTGTCCTGGTCAGTTACATTAACCAGTTAAGGCAGCAGGGTATTGAAACAAACAAGGCCATCGTCACAGGGGCCTTGCAGCGATTACGTCCGGTCCTTATGACCGCCGGAACTACCGTTCTGGGCCTGATGCCTTTATTACTTTCACGCCGAATAGGCTCCGAAGTCCAAAGACCTCTGGCCTCTGTAGTTGTCTTTGGCCTGACATCTGCGACCATATTAACCTTATTTGTAATACCGGCCTTCTATCCATGGTTTGCGGCAAAGACCGATAGTGAAGATTAAATTAACACAACTTAATTTCAGGAAGTCAGGATTATGATATGCCGTAGAGTTTGCAAACCTTGTCATCAATAGTAATCTCGAACTTACGAGATACGCATCACGCTTAACGCAATACGAGAATGTTCAATTTTATAACCAATTGTTATTATTCGACTTATCACGGGACAGTAGTGAAATATTACAATGTTTCATTCTTTTTCAGTGAGGCTCTTTATCTCTTCCCGCGAGATTTCCCTCTCTAATAGTTCCTTTTTTATCTCAGCACTGCCATGTTTATTTACATATTCTGCAGCCTCATCATAATACGAACCACTCATTTCTTTCAATGCTCTGAAAGCTAAATGCCTAAATATACGTATACGGCTTTCTTTTCCTTCTTTCATTATTAGTTCAGTTAAAAATTGAGCCGTCCCCTCAGGTCTAAATCTAACTAATAAATCAAATTGCTCAAAAAGAGGTAATGCGTCATCTTTTTCGTTCTTAATTATCTCCAGCAATTGTTTCCCTAAGTCGGCCTTCCTAAATTCTGGAAATTTTGTAAATTTGTCAAGAGAAATCATTGCATACAATCTGAATTCTGGTTCCTGGTACCGTAGAAACCCAAATAAAATATCTATTAGCTGGTCTGTTTCTATTGGTTTTAAAGACATGGCTACCAGGCCAACTCTTTGAAATCTCCTGTTTGGCGACCTGAGAACGGATATTATCTCTGTTTCTCTCGGCTGTTTTGCTCGGAGGAATTTCTGCTCCATTTTGAAAACTTTGTTATAATCGTCTAAAGCACCCCCGCTTGCCCACATCTTGCTCAATGCCTGTTCATATTTTGATGCATATCGAAACCATGCTTTTCCCTCGACCCCGGACTTAAATGGGTATATTGTGATTAAAAGAGAGATTCCAACAACCAGGCATATCACATACCAGATTCTATGGATTTTTCTCATATTCACTTCCTTCTTTTTGGGAGAAAACTACAGACAGCTTGCCCTCAAGGGGACAGCTATTTTCCCTTTTTTCCATTCCCTTACCATATTTCTTTCAAGTAAATACAAAGAAGTTTTCCCTCGTTGCAACTCACAATTATAACTGCTTTTTAGTTCTTGTCAATCCAAATCTATCCATTATATCCGCTCGATTAATAGCCCCATTTTTTCCTCTTTTCCCCTGCCACTTTACGCTGTGGCCAAAGCTCCCTATTTCCCCCATCTTGCACATTTTAACATTTCATCAGCCTCATTTTGAGAGCGAAATTTTGCCCCGCTAAAAACTTGCCTATTTTAACATTGAAGAAGATATTTGTATCGGGTGTGAAATTTTTTACAAAAACACACAATAAAACGAGTCATTTTTTTACTTTTTTTTCATTTTTTCCGCTTTTTGTTCAAAAAGTGAGACGTTTTTTGACTTTTTTTGCGTTTTTTTGTCATTTTTTCCCAGCTTTCAACTCCCCGCTATTGCGGCGAAAAATCGTACCAATCGCGCAAGTATGTTAAAGAAGAACCGAACTTTTCCAAAAATTTTTTTACCCCTTTCCAAATAAAGACTTACAAATTCTAAACCCCTTAAAATCGCAGGATTTTCGTATCAAATGCGCAAGTCCATCTAATTATAGGGAGGCGTCTTTTCCCTCCCTCCTGATAATAAATGTAGGAGGCTCTTATAATGACTTCACAAGCCCAATTCCTCTCCAACTTACCCAAATACCCATTGCTCTACATTTGTAGAGAGCCCTCTACAAATCAACCCTTTTTATGCAAAACAAACCCAATTTTCTGAAGCGCCTAATGAACATAAACCCTTTGATAACAAAGCATTACAACAATTTATATTTCCTTGGACGCCGAAAAAACAAACCCAATCAAACCCAATCTTCGAAAAGCCAAAATGAACGTAAATTCTGTTAAAACAAAGGAATATGTAAATGAACCACCCATTCGCCCGCCGCCAATTTCAAACCCAATCAAACCCAATTTCAACCCAATCCAATGATGGGAGTTCTTCCGTGGTTTTGAAGCTTGACATGCTGATTTCAGCTTAAATATAATGGTTTGACTGTTAACCGGCCAATATTTATTAACACAGATGCGTTTGAGTGTCTGAATAAAGGATTTTTTACGATGAATAACAAAAATTTGCAGCCGATAGCAAACCTCTCACGCCGGCAGTTCTTATCTACAATGGCTGCGGCCGGAACTGCTTTCGGCATATCAACCGGTATCCACAATAAAACCGCCAAAGGTGCAGAGCCAAAGCCGGAAGAAATCAATCCTCCCGATAAAAAAATCTACTGGGGCGATATCCACAATCACAACGCCGTCGGTTACGCTAAAGGTTCCCTGGAACGCTCATACGATATTGCCAATAGCGCCCTTGATTTCTTTTGCTTCACCGGCCACTCCCAATGGCACGATATGCCAAAAATGCCTCAGAATAAACATATGAAATGGGTCAATGGCTTTAAGGTGGTAAAGAATAACTGGGAAAAGATTAAAAATCTTGCCAACCAGTACTATCGGCCCGGTAAGTTTGTCCCCTTCATCGGCTACGAATGGCACTCAAGCGATTGCGGCGATGTCTGTATTATCTTTCCCGGCTCACAGGCAAGCCTTATTTATACTGACAGCATTAAGGAGTTACAAAAATTCGCTGCCCAAAACGACGCTGTCCTAATCCCCCATCACCCTGCATATAAGCTGCTCTGGCGCGGACAGAACTGGAGCGTTTTGGATACCGCCGTTTCGCCCGTTGTGGAAATATTTTCCGAGCACGGCAACGCCGAATCGGACCGCTCTCCGTATCGTTACATTCGCCACAGTATGGGCGGCCGTGCAACTCAAAACACCCTTCAATGGCTCTGGGAGCAGGGCGTCCAGGTTGGCGTCGTCGCAAGTACCGATGACCACTTAGGCTATCCGGGTGCCTATGGCGAAGGCCTTGTTGCTGCATACGCTGATGCCCTGGATCGCACCTCAATTATGGAAGCCATCAAGGAAAAGAGAACTTACGGCGTCAGTGCCGACCGAATCGAGCTAGACTTTCGCCTGAACGGCAACTGGATGGGCAGCACAATCCCCTTTACTCCCAATCGCAATATCAGTGTCAAAGTTAAAGGCAAAGACGTCGTTAAGTCTGTCGAAGTCCTCCGCAATAATCAGGTTATTTACCGCGACCACCCCATTGACCGCCCCCTCAAATCCTCCCCCTGGTCCGAACCGGTTCTCTGCCGAATCGAATTTGGCTGGGGACCTTGGGCGGCTTTGGAAATGGCGCGTATTTGTGACTGGAAATTTAAAACTGTTGTTCACGGCGGCAAAATTATCTCCGCTTTGCCTTGTTTTCAATCGGGACCTTACGATGAAAATCGACGCAATAAACTCTCGATAATAAATGACAACACCTGCGAAGTTGTTTCATATACCTCACGCAAACAGGCTTATGAAGAAAGGCCAACCAACAGCATCATCCTGCAAATTCAGGGCGACCCACAAACCACCTTGAATATAAATATAACCGAGCCGGAAAAGCTCTTTATTACAAAATCCCTCGAACAACTGGCAAAAGACAACGAAATTACTTTCACGGGACCCTTTACTGCCGAATCCATATTGATGCACAGGTTGGTCTTCGCCGAAAACTATCATACGGAATTTGAATTCACCGATAAATCCGAAACCGGCAAAACCGATTGGTATTACGTCCGGGTTGAGCAGACAAATGGAAGTTTGGCATGGTCCAGTCCCATTTGGGTCAGAAACGCATAATTATCGCCCGACCTCTGCTTCCACTGATTCTACCAG
>CAZIKS010000100.1:0-13376 GCA_964539795.1 uncultured Pirellulales bacterium | reverse complement strand
AATCAAACCCAATCTCAAAAATGCCAAAATGAACCTAAAAGTCTATTCAACAAAGTATTATGAACAAAAACCGCACCTTCGCCAGTCTGAAAACAAAGCCAATTCAAACCCAATCAAACCCAATTTCACTAACCATTTTGAGCGCGGAATTTTGTTCAAATGCAATTCATGCCATAGGTAGCCTGCTATATTCCGGCTTCAAAACGATTTACTGAGCAAAAGCTTATGGTAAAACCACTAACTTTGAGCTACAATTACTTGACTGGCAGGCAGAATAAGTATATAAGCAAATAAAGTTAAATCGATTTGGCTGAGAATATATGTTAACTACTATTGCAATCGCCGAAACCGGGCAATCAGGTTTTTATTGAAATTTGGAGGTACAAGGAAATGGCTTGGGATACTGTAAGAGAAAAAAAGGCCGAGGCTAAAAGGATGGTGAATAAAGTTATGAGGATGAATCCATCAGAGCAAGGTTCTGCTGCCGGTAAGGAAGAAGATAAGAAGTCCAAAGGCGACCTGGCCGCAGAAAGAGAAGCAGATTTGAACAGCGGTATGGACTTGTTGGAACTGGATTTCTTGTTAAGCATCGTTGAGAGTACCAGGGGTGACGACAAAAACGACGTGACGATGAGGAAGCTTAATTTTAATGAATTGCTCCGAAGGAATAAGCAGGACCAGATTGATAGCGCCGCGCTTAAGGTCTATGCGGTCAATGCGGGCAACCTGTATGGTAAGGACATTCAGTGCGAAGCAATGAAGGAGTTGACAAAAAGAACAAGATAATAAAATAAATTCAGCAACTGCGGGCACAGGTTGATATGAACGGTTTTTTAATACAAACAATTCTGGCAGCGGGCAACAGTAACGGGGAAAAAAACTTCTGGATACAAATCCTTGTATTCCTAATTGTGGTGGTTGCTTGGGGCCTATACAGTCTGGTTAAGAGAAAACCAGGTCAATTGAGAGGACACAGCCAAAAACTCACTACAAGAACCAGCACCGGTCACCTCCAGTCTCATCGACAACTCCATTTGTCTCATAAACGCATTACACATCTTAAAAATGCTGTGCAAAAATACGCAGCTAAAGCAAAAGATATACCCCTTCATATCCGGAAAACCTCGAAGGAATCAATGCTGAATTTAGATACTGCTGAGACAGCCGGCCGAGGAAAATTAAAAAACGAACCAGCAGGGCAGCGACGGGCGGACCTAACCAGCGGAATGGAACTGCTGGAACTGGATTTCCTCCTGAGCGTTGTTACCAATACCGCAGGTGACGATAAAAACAATATAACGATGAGCAAACTCAGCTTTAATGAACTGGTTCGTCGGGCGGAACTTAACCGGGTCAGTAGCGGCACGCTCAAAGTCTATGCAATAAATCAGGGTGCTCTTTACGATAAAAATATCCAGTGCGAGGCAATACGGGAGCTGTCAAGAAGAACGGCAGACAGGAGTAAACACAGGCAACTTCAGAAAGTGTAACTGAAATTGTGCAGCTTTATGGTTGAATTTAGGGCTTTTTGCACGAATTTTCCGAAATTTGCAAAACTTCAGAACTGGTTTTAGTTTTGATTACGTGGTTTTCTTTGAACTTTTTGCCGAAAACTGGTATAGTTATAATCGGTAATGATAAATTAAGAGGAGGATTAATGATGGTCAAATATCCTGCTTTAGTTCTTATAGTATTGGTCTTCTTCTCTAACTGCTTTGCAGACACCTTCACCCATCTTCAGGACGGCACCAGTTTTAACGGTTATGTAGTCCAGAGAACAAAAGGCAACAAAACGCTGGTCTATACTGAGAATAAAAAACGGCAATACCTCGACCTTGGAGATTATCAAATCCAGCCGAATAATCTCGGCCGAAAAAATAAAGTATACGTCTTTGACATAAAAGACTCTGTGAATCTCATGGCTCAGACCGAAGCCTTTGAAAAAGCAATTGTTATAGCCGCCAACCAGGGCCCGCTGTTTATTCTTGTCGAGATCGATACACCAGGTGTCAGGATTGACCTGGCCCAGCAGTTGTGCACCGATATCGCCAAAATAAACAATTGTCGTACCGTCGCCTTTGTCAGCGGAGACAGGTTTGGCGGTGCATCTTCAGCAGGTGCAATAATTGCCCTGGCCTGTGATAAGGTTTATATGCGCACAGGCACATCCATCGGCTCAACAGCCTCTTACGGTCAGAGTCCCTCCGAAATTGAGGAGATTGAAAAGCACTATGGCCAGGGCGCCGGCGCAAGGTTCCACTCTTCCTGGCTGACGTATAGTGCCGCAATTGCCGAGCGGAATAACCGTCCCATTTTATTGGCAAAGGCTATGGTCGATGAGAATATCGAGGTTATCGAGATGGCCGAGGGCGACAAATTGTTCTTCACCGACAGCAGGAGCAAAAAGCCAACCCAATCAATCGTCAGGACCTGGAGCGAAAAAGGCTCGCTATTGGCATTGACCGCTGCCCAGGCCGTCCAGGTCGGGATCGCAGATAAAGTCGTAAACTCGCGCGATGAACTCTTGGCTGACCTGGCCGCGGCAGAAGCTGCGCAGGTTCCCAACAAAACTATTTTAAAAGCTATTCGCCAGTTCGAGCGGGCACAACGGGAAATGGACGAAATTCTTTCTTCTATCAGCTTTCTTGAACAGGAAACAGTTACTCTTGCCAAGGAAATCGATGAGATTGAGGAGGCAATTCGCCGTCTAAACAGAACTGGTTATGGTCGTAATACCGTCCGCACCGAAGTAGGATTTGACCAATACTGGTCGGCATATTCAGTTGTAACAGCCGAATGGGAAGCAATACTAAGAGAGCGCTACATACTGCTGGATGAGCTGCTTGGCGTTTTGGACTACCTTATAAGATATTACAGAGATGCGATTTCGTTGGCAGAAAAGCACATGGATTTGCGTTATCATGCAAAAACTTTCCAGGATAGTCTCAATGCCGCAAATGTCTCATATGATGAAGTTCTTGCCCGCTTTGACCAATGGTAATAGGCACCGCCCCGGTCAGTTATAATATATGCATTCCAGCTTTGTTATACTTACGGCAAATGTCATTACAGACACTTTACAAAACCCCGCCCAAGTTCATATCAAGACAATCCATAATTGTTTACCAGACGACATATATGTATTTCCACTGATTTGCTCCAGGAACAGGCAACTTTCTTTGCCGGAAGCCTGAAAGAGATGTTTTTTAAGCTGGATTTATTAAAAATAAAAACATATATTAACATCCCAATATATGATGTCCCACTAACGGAGTTGCAATTATGCAGAATAAAACTGTCAGGAAGATAATTGTTGGATTAAGTGCGGTTGGCCCGGGGCTGTTTTTAATCGCCTATAACATCGGAACGGGCAGCGTTACCACTATGGCAAAAGCAGGCGCCGAGTATGGTATGACGCTGTTTTGGGCGCTGGTTCTCTCGTGTGTTTTTACGTTCATCCTAATGGTTGCTTACGGCCGGATTACGTTAGTTACCGGCAGAACGGTTTTGTTCAATATCAAAACTAATTTTCGAGCCGGTAAAATTGTTGCTATTTACATTTTAGCAGCTCTTATTGTCGGCGAACTTTTGGCCCTTATGGGCGTTATGGGCATTGTAGCTGATTTGCTGCAGGAAGGCACGAGGTTGACTTTCGGCGGCGAAGGCTTTAGCACCTTCTGGATTACTTTCATTCTCGTCATCGGCTTGTACCTGCTGCTGTGGTATGGAAAATATCTTGCTTTTGAAAAAATCCTCACTTTTTTCGTTATCCTGATGGGTTTATGTTTCATGGTGGTTTTCTTTATGGTAAAGCCAAGCATATCAGCGATTGTCAGCGGCTTGGTTCCCAGTGTTCCAAATACTCCCGGAGCGTTCGGTCTGGTGGCCGCTATGGCCGGCACCACCTGCTCGGCGGCGGTCTTCGTTATGCGAAGCACCGTGGTTGCGGAAAAAGGCTGGACGGTTGATAACCTCAGGGGCGAAAGAAGAGATGCCTTCGTTTCGGCGGCAATGATGCTGTTCCTAAGCGCCGTTATTATGGCGGTATCGGCGGGGACTTTGAATGTGATGGGGCTTAAGCTGGATAAAACGGTAGATATGGTTCACCTCTTTGAACCTATCGGCGGCAAAATTGCTGCGTTTATTCTGATACTCGGCATTGCCGGTGCCGGCCTTTCAACACTTTTTCCCATCATCCTCATTGCTCCGTGGCTGATTTGTGATTATACCGGCAGAGCCAGAAACATTCATTCCCCGATGTTTCGGATTCTCGGCTTTATTGGGATACTCTTTTGTTTCGGTATGCAGTTTTTGGAGCAAAGGCCGCCGGCGATGATGATTTTCTCTCAGGCCTTTCAGGCCTGCATACTGCCGGCTGCGGTTATTCCCATTCTACTGCTGATAAATCGAAAACAGATTATGGATAAGCACACCGCCGATACGAAAATGAATATTGGACTGACGGCTGTGCTGTTATTTTCACTGCTAACCACGTATTTTGCTATTATAGAATTGTTCTGACCGGCTTAATTACAGGCCAAAAACAATAAAATTCACCGATTATGATAATATGAGGACCTAGGGAAGGTCTCAGATTTGCAGTAGAACAGTGAGGAATTTGTTATAATATAACAAATTACCAGAAGTAGTCTTTTAGCCGGATGTGCTGCGAAAAGTGAGGTTCAGGTGAATATTCAGTGCCAGTTATGCCCGAAGCTGTGTGTAATTGAGCCCGGCCAAAGCGGTGAGTGCCGGGTCAGAATAAATATCGACGGGGTATTGCGAACCGTTGTTTACGGCTATCCCTGCTCGATTCATGTCGACCCGGTTGAAAAAAAGCCTCTTTTTCATTTCCTGCCGAGCACTAATATTCTTTCACTTGCAACTGTTGGCTGCAATCTGCATTGCAGAAACTGCCAGAACTGGGAAATATCACAAGCCAATCCGGAAGACACCCGTGCGATATTCTGCCCGCCTGAAAAGCTTGTACAACTGACCGGACAATATCGTTGCCTTTCGCTGGCATATACCTACACTGACCCGATTATTTATTACGAATATACTTACGACACCGCAAAGCTCGCAAAGCAGGCCAATATACGCAATGTCCTTGTAACAGCTGGTTACATAAATGAAGAACCGTGGAAACAACTTTTGCAATATATCGATGCAGCGAACATAGATTTGAAAGCAATTTCTGATGATTTCTACAGGCAGGTTTGTTCTGCAACCTTGAAACCGGTACAAAAAGCTTTGGTACTTGCCAGGGCCGGCGGTATTTTAGTCGAAGTTACGAACCTGATTATTCCCACGCTGAACGATAAGCCTGAGCAGATACGCGAGCTTGCCCGCTGGGTGAGAGCTAACCTGGGCGGTGATACGCCGATGCACTTTTCACGGTTCTTTCCTCGCTACAAGATGCGTAATCTGCCGCCGACTTCACTAAAGACCCTGGATTTGGCCCGGGAGATTGCGATGAGCGAAGGGCTCAACTTCGTTTACATAGGAAATATCAGTAGCAAAGAGGGTCAGAACACTTATTGTCCGGACTGTAAGGCACTGCTCATTGAGCGCAGCGGCTATACTATTTTGCAGAACAGGCTCACAGACGGCTGCTGCCCGGACTGCGCTAAAGAAATATATGGAGTTTGGAAATGACACGTCGAAAATTTATTCATAAATTAATCAAAGCTGGAGCAGCGATAATTGCCGGTACCTGCTGGCTGGCAAAGAAAGCCGCTCCCCGTAAATTCGTGCGGGCCGTCAAACTCAATAAATACCCCGGTACGTTAAAGCCTTTACAAAATATTCATAAACAGAGTAAATGGAGTGGTTAATATGGACAAAGACTTTAAGAAACCTGTTCGCAAGAGACTGCTGCTTGGCCTGGTGCTTGGATTATTGGTTATTTTAGCGATACCCTTTTATAAAGGCCCTGTATCGAAACGTCCCGTTCCAACTAAGCAGGCAGAAGCACCCGAAAAAAAAGAGCCTGTAAAGTTAGCCAAATCTGTTCTTCGTTCATCACTTGCCGGCAGATGGTACACGGCCGATACCAAAACACTGAACAGACAAATCGCCGGCTTTTTTGAGCAGGCCATGGTTGAGCCGATAGATAATGTTATCGCCCTTATCCTTCCGCACGCCGGTTATCAGTTTTCCGGCCAAACTGCGGTCTTGGGGCTCAAAACCACGGAAAAGAAATATAAGCGAATAATTGTCGTCGGCCCAAGCCATAGTGTCCCGATGGAAGAAACACTAAGCGTGCCGAGAGTAACTCATTACGAAACACCTCTGGGACAAATACCGCTTGATGTGGAATTTATAAACGAGCTTTTAAAATATTCTTCATTCCAAAACGTTCCGCGTGCACACCAGTACGAACACAGCATCCAGATAGAACTGCCGCTGTTGCAGTATGGCCGGGATGATTTTAAGTTTGTACCGATTGTGGCTGGGACCTGTTCACCGGAGACAATCAGTAAAGCCGGGGCTATTTTGAGAGGGCTCATTGATGATGAGACCCTTGTAATTGCGAGCTCGGATTTTGTCCATTACGGCCCAAATTACGGCTATGTGCCTTTTCGAGAAAACATCCCCGAACAGATTAAAGAGGTTGATATGGGAGCCTACGAGCACATAGCCAACCTGGACTGCAAGGCCTTTTTGGAATACAAGCGTAGAACGGGAGCAACAATATGCGGTTATGTTCCCATAGCAATACTGCTTTCGATGCTCGACGAAACCAATGAAGCAGAATTAATAAAATATACGACCTCCGGTGAGATGACGGGCGGCTTTACCAATTCGGTAAGCTATCTTTCTGTGGCCTTTTCCGGCAGATGGGAAAACCTGCCGCAAGTTGAGCCACAGCATAACAATCCCGGATTGACTGAAGAAGATAAAGAAAAACTTTTGGTTTTGGCGCGCAGGTCACTGGTTTATTTTCTTCAAAAGCAGCAAGTCCCACAGCCGTCCGAATTAGGTATTACAATCAGTGAGGAAATGAAGTCCCCTCGTGCGGCATTTGTAACATTCAAGAAAGATGCTCATCTTAGAGGTTGTATAGGCGATATCTTTCCACGACAGCCTTTGTACAAGTCGGTTATTACAAATGCCATCAACGCAGGCGTCAACGACAGGCGTTTTCCTCGGGTAACCGAAACTGAATTCAACGATATTACAATTGAAATTTCCGCACTGACAGTTCCGCAGCCGATTTCATCTGCGAAAGATATCAGTATCGGTATAGATGGCGTTGTGTTGAACAAAGACGGCCGGATGGCTGTGTTCCTGCCCCAGGTTGCTTCCGAACAGGGTTGGGATTTAAATACTACGCTAACACAATTATCGTTGAAAGCGGGATTGCCTAAGGATGCCTGGAAAAAAGGTGCTAATTTTTTGGTCTTCCAGGCTGATATTTTCGGTGAGGAAAAATGAAACCTGCCTGTTCCGTTGGAAATAATTCAGGACAGAAAACTGTTGGACACTTTGCACAGATTTCAGATGTGCCCCGAAGTTTGCTGATATTCAGTTACGGCCTGTTCACTATCGCCGCACAGACTCTGCTTTTTCGTGAATTCATAACCACCTTCGAAGGCAACGATATAAGCGTCGGAATCTTTTTTGCCTCGTGGTTTCTATGGGTTGGTTTAGCGGCAATAGTTGTTTATAAAGCCAAAACCTTCGCTGACAAATTGCTTGAAAACATACAATTCCTGTTTCTGGCTTATCTGCCCGCCTTCATATTGGAACTGATATTGATTATTCAGGCCCGCGAACTGGCGGGGCTTGAATCTTATGAACTTTTGTCCATAAGAGCTATTCTGCTTTTATCAATAGTTATCAATGCACCGGTCAGCATAATCACGGGGCTGCTCTTTCCCATCGCCTGTCGATGGGTTCAGAAGGCTCGCAATTCCGGCGTTTCGTGGGTGTACATCTTTGAAGCAGCGGGAAGCTTTGTTGGCGGACTTGGCGTGACCGTCCTTTTGGCTTATGGTGTGAGTCTTGGCAAAATTTTTCTCATACTCGCCCTCTTCCTGTCTTCGTCCGTATTTGCAGCACAACTTGCCGAAGTTAAGCAATGCAGTGAGTCTGTATTGAAAAGGTTCGGCAAAGTTAAAACTCTGTTTGTGCTTTTGATTCCGTGCAGTATTTTGTTTTGTCTGATCTTCGGGGTTGATAAAAGCCTAATGCGTTACGTGCGCGTTGTCAGGTGGACTAAACTTCTCCCTGCCGATGCCCTGACTGGTTCCTTCCAAACCGCACAGGCTGAATATCTCTACGGCACCTATCAGGGTCAGTGGGTGGTTGTCCGCGAAGGCAGTGTCGCCGAAGCGCTTCCCGATGAAAGCAGTACCGGCCGGACGGCAGCTATAGCTCTATGCCAAAATCCTGATGCCAAAAGAGTGCTGGTTATCGGTTCGGGATTGGGCCTGTGCCGCCAATTTCTCCGCCTTCCGCAATCCGAAAATGTAACCTGGGCACATTGCGACAACGAGTATGTGCAACAGGTTAACAAATTCGTGCCTGAAGAACTTAAAATCAGCGACGATAGGTTTTATCCTGTGGCCGGGGACATTCGCGCTCAACTGGCCGCAGAGAAAAACTATTATGACATAGTAATAATCAATCTGCCTGATGCAACCAGTTCGGTTCTGAACCGGTATTATACACACCAGTTCTATCAACAGGTTAAGGAATCTCTAAGGCCCAACGGCGTCTTGGCAGTCCGCATAACAGGCGGAGAAAATATTATGGGCACCGAGTTGGTTAACCTCGGCGCCTCAAACAAATTGACACTTGAGAAGGTTTTCTCAAAACTTGTTTTGGTACCCGGCGAGCAAACCTGGTTTATTGCTTCTGATTCTGAAAACATTACCGGCCAGCCCGGTACTCTGCGGGACAACTTTGCGGCGATAGAAGGAGGAGATGATGTTTTCGCTCCGCAGGCTTTGCTTTCTGTTTATCTGCCTGGCCGTGCTGCTGCTGCTCTTGAAAACTATTCGAATGCGGATTTGCCCGAAAATCTGCTTGTTAATAGCGACGCCAGACCCTTGACGTACTTGTACAGTTTATTGTTTGCCGCAAAACAGTCGGCAGCGCCGGTCACAAAACTTGTTAAACATCTGGCGCTGGCCGGCTCGGCGGCCTTCATTGTTCCTCTTTTAATTTTCGCAGCTTTACGACTTATTTATGTCTTGAAGACAACCCAGCAGGGCGGTTTTAGCGGCTTCGACAGTAGCTTCCTGGTTTTCTCCGCCGGCTGGGTGGCAATAGGCGTGGTAATCGTTCTTATGTATTTGTACCAAACACGATTTGGTTTACTGTATCTGCACATCGGAGTTATTTCCTCTATCTTTATGGCAGGCTTAACCATCGGTGCGATTTTGGTTAGGCGTTTACTGGCGGGCAACAAAAGCCGGCTGGAAAAAATATTAATTGCGGTGATACTTCTCCATAGCCTAATCCTTACCGTAATTGGCTTTTGGCCAGCCGGGCAATGGACACATTCGGCATTTGCAATAGCATTTGTTCTGTGCGGCTTATGCGCCGGCTGCTATTTCCCATTGGCAGCAGGGCAATTGGCGGATTTGGGTTTTGAGACCGGCCGGGCCGGCAGCAAACTCGAAACCGCCGACCACCTCGGAGCATCGCTGGGAGGATTGATGACAAGCCTTGCACTGGTTCCGGTGCTGGGGGCAAAAGTAACATTATTTGTATTTAGTTTGCTTATTCTGGCCAATGTGCCGTCTGTATTACTTAGAGTATACAAACCGGAGAAAATTTACTCTTTACCTGCAACAGGGCTTGCACCACGCAGGTTTGGTTATGTTATGTTCGGTATTGGGATATCAATTATCCTGTGCTCGAATTTACTTTCCGAAGCCGGCAGGCGGTTGACACCTTTGCTGCCGCAGCATACAGCTCAGGCGATGGCTGGTCAGGTACGTATCGAACAGCAATCGGCGGTTACTGATGATAGTTCTAAAAAAGTTAACTATTTTAAAGTTTACGACGCTGAAGAAAAACTTGTCGGCTATATCTTCAGCTCACAGGAGCTAACGCCTGAGGTTCGCGGTTTCGGCGGTAAAATGAACTTAGCTGTCTATGTTGATACCGCCGGCAGATTAATTGGTTTTAATATAATAAGGTCAAACGAAACTCCTGCGTACCTTGAGATGCTCAGTCAATGGCGGAAGCTTCTAAGCGATCGCCAGCTTTTCCAGCCTGAGCCCTTTGCCGATATTCACACCGTAAGCGGCGCCACTGTAAGTTCCGAAGCTATTCTTTCTGCACTGCAGGCATCAAGCCATAAGTTCGCCGGTGAGGTCCTTGGCCGAGGCCTGCAAACTGATATCGACAGGAAAGTTAGCTGGACCAACTATCTGCCCGACAGCCAGGGCATGTACCTGATAAGTACATTCATATTTACTTTGGTTGTGATATATCACGGCGGTTTCTGGAGCAGGCTGGTTGTGCTTGTGTTTAATCTTGTGGTCGGCGGTCTTATCCTGAATGCCCAGTATTCCACCGAACAAATAGCAACCGTATTGTCCTGGCATAGTCCTGCAATAGAGCTTTCAGGGGCTTTTCTGTTAGCAGCCGCGGTGCCGCTGATGGCTGTATTTTTCGGCAACATCTACTGCGGTTATATCTGTCCGTTCGGGGCCGCGCAGGAGATGCTTGGTTTTGTGCTTCCTGACAAGCTCAAACAGCCTATAACAGCCGAGATGATGAGAAGGGCAAGATTCGTCAAATACGCCGTGCTGTTTATTTTGATAGTGTTGTTTTTTATTTCCAGAGACCGAACAATCCTGGCGGCGGATGTGCTTACTGAGGTTTTTGGTTTTCAAATTTCATATTCCGACTTTCAATTGACAATCCTGGTGGTAATGGCAATAGCATTAATAGGCTCTGTTTTCTATAAACGCTTTTGGTGCCGTTATTTATGTCCGGCAGGAGCGTTTTTGTCACTTCTTAATAAGCTTGCGTTATTTAAGCGTTATCTGCCGGGGAAAAGATACGGCAGATGTGAGTTCGGCCTTACAACAACAGACCATATGGACTGTATTTATTGCGACAAATGCCGTTATGAAACAAAACCGCTTGCAGTTGTAAAGCCTTTACCGGCAGTTGGTTATAGCCCGTCAAAGCTGGTGAGCCGCTATTTTCTGGCCGGTGTAGTGATAACGGCGATGTTTGTATCAACAATTTCAGTAAACCGATTTTTAGAAATTCTGCCGACCGGTGTTGAAAAAACCGCTTTTTCAGCGTCATCAGGGGGGCAGCCGCGAGATGTCGATATTGAGCGAGTACGCAGGATGATTGGCGAGAAAAAGCTTTCCGATAAAGAAGCACAATTCTATGAAAAGGTCGATTAAAGAGCGGATATTCGGGGAAAAAGATGTAAAAAAACGCAAAAAGAGAGCATTATTTTACCAAAAAGATGTATTATCATGTGTTTTTTGGGTTGGGTGGTTTTAGGGGAGCTTGTTTTTGAGCTAAAAATGGGGGTTGTTTTGTATTGGGGTTTCTAGGCACCTTTGTTTTTGGGCTGAAAATGGGGGTGGTATTGAATGGAGGGGTTTAAGGCACCCTTGATTTTGGGCTAAAAATGGGGGTGGGGGTTAAAAAAAAGTCAAAAAATTGAAAAAAAAGCGACAAAAAGTTCAAAAAAGTTAACAAAAATGGGGGAAAAAGAGAAAAATTGAAAAAAAAGTGACAAAATGATGCAAAAAAACGTACAAAATTGCACAGCCGATACAAATGCCTCGTTCAATGTTAAAATGGGTAAGATTTTGCGGGGCAAAATTCCCTTCTCAAAATGAACCTGTATAAAATGTTAAAATGGGGGAGATAGGTAGTCTGCGCATTTGCAGGGGAAAATAAGACGACAGTTATTATCTGGAAAAATGAGTTGAAGAACTTTAGATTTTGTAAAGAACAGAAGATGCAGAAACAAAAGTCAAACAGCGAGGAATATGTGATGGATTGTAAAGTTTCTTTTGCTCAAAGTATGTGTCGTTTCTCTAACGTTCGGGTAGGAGATCAACATTGATGAAGATTCAAGGCCTGTGTCTTTGGTCAATTTTAGAACAAGGCTCTTCCTTTTGATGAGTTTACCTACAGAATCGATTGCCTTGTTTGTATTACCATCCATGACATATGCGATCATCCCTCCATTCGTAACACTTCTGCTGTACTTTCCGGTGATAAAGCACATCATTCCCTGCTCATTAACATAATCACTGTTGTTAGTATCCAACCTGTCAGGGTAAGGAATACGCAATCTCTTGCACTCGAAAGCAAAATATATTTCTTCATATGGAGTACCTATGAAATCAAAACAAATGTCTATCCGCCCATCCGTATCGTCCCCGGTATTGAGCGTTACTAATTCTGGCCGTATCTTAAAGGGTAAGTCGTCACGTTGGTTTTTCTCTGCGCGAAGTTTTTTTGTAAATGCTTCCGAAATAGGCACCTCAGGATCAAGAGGTTTGGGCTTCGGAAAGATTACCCACGTATTTATAATTAGTTCCAATATATCGGGAATTAGATATTCCGGGAAAAAATCCTCCTTCCATACCACAGCATTTGCCTCTGCCCCCATTACCATCAACTATCCCTCCCTGAAGATAGTATTGCAGCGGCTATCTCATCAGCATCATTGATAGCTGCCGTCTTCGTCCAATGCCTCAATGCAAGCGGCTTGACAATATAGAGATTGTCTCTGTCAAAAACCTTCAACCCTCGATGATATGTAAACCTACCCTTCCTTTCAGGAAGGGCTTCTTGAATACTTTTCAAGGCCGCTTGTAATTCATCAGATGTTTGACTTTGCTGGAAGGGCTTAGATTTCTCAGATTTACAAAGAGTAACTACGGATGTCCCTAAAATATTTGAAAATTCAACTTTACCACTCACCCTGAATTTGCTTCGTTTGGCCCATGAGTTTAATATTCCGCAAAGCAATTCCACATAATCTTTGCGTTCATCCGGCGTAGGCTTTCTTATAGTTCGCACTTCTTCACTTACCGATGTCGGCATCATACTCCGCTTGAAAATATTAACCGTATCTTCGATAAGCATTTGCTCACGTTCGGAAATTCCATAATACTTATAGACCAATCGCTCAATATTCTGCATGGCTCCTTTTACTTTTTCCTCCTGTCCCATATGCTCTTTCTCAATAGATGCCTTCAGTTTTATCATCTGCTCTGCTATTTTATTTATTATCGTACGTGATTTTTGCAGGTCATCAGTATCTTCAGGAAGGGGGAATGGTAATAATTCTATTTCCCCTAGGCGAACAAGGTCTCTTTCTATCCCAAGGTTGGCAGAAATATGAAAAGAATAATAATCAGCAAGAG
>CAZIKS010000099.1:0-13483 GCA_964539795.1 uncultured Pirellulales bacterium | reverse complement strand
CCGGTGTATATGACGGCTCGAATGCTTATATCTATATCGATGGCGGCCTGGATTCTAACTCTATTGCCTGTTCCGGCACCATGGCTACCAACAACTGGGATGTTTACATCGGTGAAAACTCACAGAGCCTGGACGGCGGTTCCAACGGTCGAGAATGGGATGGTCTCCTTAGCGATGTCCGTGTCTATAACTATGCTCTGACTCAGAGTGAGGTTAATGATATTTATACAGGTGGTCCGACACCTCCCGGCCAGGCTTCTAATCCAGGCCCATCTAACAGTGCTACAGACGTAAGTATCACTGCTGATCTGAGCTGGACAGCCAGCTCCGGTGCGACAAGTCATGATGTATACTTTGGCACAACCAGTCCCGGCACTTCCCAGGGCAATCAGACAGCAACAACTTTCGACACCGGCACAATGAGTAACGATACGACATACTACTGGCGTATTGATGAGGTCAATGCCACTGGCACAACAACTGGCAATGTCTGGAGCTTTACAACAGTGGCGGCGTCTTCAGATGTGGAGATTATCGGCTCGTGGCTCTCCGGCACAACCCATACCGAAGAGACCGGCACTAACCGTGCTCTTATCTTCACCGCTCACGTCGAAGATAACGACACCGATATGAACGTGACTTCTGTTACTTATGGAGGCCAGTCAATGACAAAAGTCGTAGAGCAGAACGTCGGCACAGGTTACCACGCTTATGTTGTGGCCTACGTTCTCGATGAGGACGGCATTGACGCCGCAAGCTCAAGTAGTTTTGTTGTAACATGGGCACAGACGCCTTCCCGCTCGCCCGGCTTCTCCAGTGTCTTTCTGCAGAATGTCAACCAGACTACTCCTACCGCAGCTACTGACGGCAACGGAACCGAATCCAGTTCCACGCTGGCCACCGATGCCCTTTCCACCAATGATGGTGATATGGTCTTCGTGGCCGGCGCCTGTGGCAACTCCGGTACATACTCGGTCAATAACAGCTTTACCGAGGGTATCGAAATTGACATTGCCTCTGCTGATGCCGTAGCCGGCTATAAAGCGGCGACCGGTGCTTCTGAGACGCCGAGCATCACCCACTCCAATGTCAACCGTCAGGTGGTCATTGGATTTGTGGTACAGGCCGAATAGAATCATTATTCTGAAAAACAGGGATGTTTTGCAAGCGTGGCGGCATAAAAAACCGCCACGCTTTTTTGATGTGCGGTGGCTCTCAGGACTCTGTGTCAAAGGCTGCTGAAAAAAATAAAAAAGACTTGACAAAAGTCGGGGGGGGGGAGTATATAGCTTACAATACGAATGTGCGAAATTTCGGAGGCTTATCCTCGAAACTTCCAATATACGGTAGTATGCGCTGTAACTCCGTTACAGCAATGTATTTGTGCATTTTGTAGATTAGCGAAATGTTCGTTTGGCAGTGGAGCTAAAACGATGAGTAAAAGGCGGATTTCAAATCATTAACACTTTTTTAAGGAGGCTCTTATTATGTAAGCAAAATTATTCCAGTCGTTCTGCTCAATGGTTGAACAAACAGGAGGAGGAAAATTAACATAGGAAAAGGAGAATTTGTTATGTGTAAAAAATTATTGTTTTTATTGGCTATCGTTGTCCTGCTGGGTATGTTCTCAGCATCTGTCGGTAATGCCGCAACGATCTTTCTCGACAACTATGCAGGCGTAGTCAACGGCTCAACAACTTATGACCCGGATACTCGAACCACCGGAAGCGGTTCGTATAAGGTCTATACTACCCTTGCAAATGTCAATACAGCTCTTGCCGGAGGCGATACTCTTTACATTCGCGCCGGTAACTATGACAACTCAAGCGAAGGGCCAGGCAACTATAACGGATCGCTGGAGATAAGTGTCGATGGCACATCGGCCCAACATACAGTGGTATCGGCTTATGACGATGAACTGGTCGTCATTATGGCCAAAGTGGGTACGACCAACTACAATCCCGACCCTGGCGATACAACTGGTACCAATTCGGTTGATTACTATCCTCATCCGGCAATAAGCATTGATGCGGCTGACTATACTGATCTTATTGGATTGAAAACTTACGGTAGTATGACGATAAGAACCTGCCATGATGTTCTGATTGAAGGATGTGATCTTGGCGGTGGAGGCCCGACACAAAACCAGGGCCAGGTTATTCAAATTAACTATAATGCATATGATCTTACTATCAGGAACTGCAAAATACACCATAGCTGCTGGGGCGAGAATGAATATAACGGCTCGGCAATAATGATATATGATGCTAGTCCAACAATTGAAAACTGTGAATTCTATGATAACTGGGGTGCGGATGTTTTCGCCAAGGATACCGGCCAACAGGAAGGCAGGACCATTGAGATTAGAAATAACTTTTTCGGGTACAGCAGTATAAAATCAGGTAGTAATGTCGGTGTTTGCGGACACAACCAGGATGTTTGTGTAGATTCTATTGAAGTTCATAACAATATTTTTTACCGCAAAAAAATCGGAATACGTCCACTCTCATCATCTAGCGATAACATCAATGCCTACAATAACACTTTTGTCAAAGGTCTGGGCGCAAGCGACACCGACGGAGACTTTGGAACACATACAACCGCCGACTATGGTTCGCATAACAACTTGCACTACCATGCAACGTCAGGTGCAAACTACTATGGTATTGGATCTGTCGGTGATTTAGACTATAATCTTTATTATACAGCATCAGGTAGTTCATACTGGTACGTTAACTGGAACCTGAGAGCCTCTTCTCTTTCGGCATGGCAAACATATTCCGGTGAAGATGACAATTCAGTTGAAACAGATCCTGATTTCGTAGATGCCGATGGTGACAGGCCGGAAGATTTCAAGAGAGAAAGTTACAGCGGTGATGTTACAGGAAGTTCGTATGGTTCGATGTGTGGAGCTTATGAGACCGGTAACGAGGTAATAGGATTATTAGACGGTAGTAGCTCACCGCCAAGCCAGGCAAGCAGTCCGAGCCCTTCTAATAGCACTACAGGCATTAGCATTACTGCCAATCTTAGCTGGACTGACGGCGCAGGCTCAACTTCGAGCGATGTTTACTTCGGCACCGATTCCACGCCCGATTCTGGCGAGGACCAGGGCAATCAGACAGCTACCACGTTTGAGCCTGGTACATTGAGCAATAGTACGACCTACTACTGGCGTATCGATGAGATCAATGCCTATGGCACAACTACAGGTACTGTATGGAGCTTTACAACCACTGCCGGGTCAGCACCAGGTGCAGCAAGTAACCCAACTCCAGCCGACAGCGCTACAGATGTAAGTATAACCGGTGTAGTTCTTAGCTGGACAGCAGGCTCAGGTGCTACAAGCCATGATCTGTACGGAGGCATAGATCCGACACCGGATGAAACTGAATTCATCAGCAACTATACGATTACTAGCGTCGCCTGCGACACACTGGCTTACAGTACAACCTACTACTGGCGTATCGACGAGGTCAATGCCAATGGCACAACAACCGGAACTGTCTGGAGCTTCACAACAGTAACAGCCGGCGGACAGGTAGTCGAGGAATTCGGCGATGCAACTAACACAGACCATCCCGGCACCGTAGATGATACGTATACCAATGCAGGTGCCGCCACTACGAACTCGTCAACTGAGACTACATTAAACACCTATACATGGCCGGTCGACGTAATTGCCAATAAGACCATCATTAAATGGGACCTTTCTTCCATCCCGACCGATGCTACGGTCATTGATGCAACACTGTATCTCTATCAGGTCGAGACAGGCGGTGATACCTCTTATGACCTGCCCGTACATAAAATCATCAATGTCAATCCGGTCATTACTGCATTGACCTGGAATACTTATGACGGCGTCAATCCGTGGACCGGAGGCGCCGACGGCGGTCAAAGCGATATTGCCGCTGCCGAAGACTTACAGGTGGTCAATGTCACCAATAATGTATACAAGACCTGGAGCGTAACCAATATGGTTGCCGACTGGGTTGCTGCGCCGTCGGGCAACTATGGTATGCTGGTGAACTCCGACTCAGTGGCGAGTGTTGACAGCCACAGATTTTTCGCTTCAAACGAGGTCACCAATGCAGCAACACGTCCCAAGCTGATTGTCACATATTCGGCTGGTGTGGCGCCTCCAGACCAGGCTTCCAGTCCAAGTCCTGCTGACAGCGCAACAGAAGTAAGTATAAATGCGGATTTAAGCTGGACTGCCGGCTCAGGTGCTACAAGTCATGATGTGTATTTCGGCACCGATTCCACGCCCGATTCTGGCGAGGATCATGGCAATCAGACAGCTACGACATATGAGCCTGGTACATTGATCAACGGTACGACCTACTACTGGCGTATCGATGAGATCAATGCCTATGGCACAACCACCGGTACTGTATGGAGCTTTACAACCATATCCGGGTCAGCACCAGGTGCGGCAAGCAATCCAGGCCCAGCCGACAGCGCTACAGATGTAAGTATAAGTGGCACATACCTTAGCTGGACAGCAGGCTCAGGCGCAACAAGCCATGATCTGTACGGAGGCGTCGATTCGACACCGGATGAAACTGAATTTATTCTCAACATGACGGGGACTAGTATCCTCTGTGCTCCACCACTGCCCTATGATACGACCATATACTGGCGTGTCGATGAGATCAATGCCTATGGCACAACCACCGGTACTGTCTGGAGCTTTACAACCGAGTCGGAGACATCGGCGCCAGGACAGGCAAGCAGTCCCAGCCCCTATAATAGCGCTACAGGTGTTAGTATTACTGGCGACCTTAGTTGGACTGCCGGATCTGGCGCGACAAGTCGCGATGTGTATTTCGGCACGAGCAGTCCAGGTACCTCTCAGGGCAACCAGACGGCTACAACTTTCGATACCGGTACTATGAGTAACAATACGACATACTACTGGCGTATCGATGAGATCAATGCAACAGGCACAACTACTGGAACAGTTTGGAGCTTTACTACGACAGTAGCAGCAGCTGGACAGGCGAGTAGTCCAAGCCCATCCAATAGCGCTACAGGCGTAAGTATTACTGCCGATTTGAGTTGGACAGAAGGAACAGGTTCAACTTCAAGCGATGTATATTTCGGCACTTCCAGCCCCGGAGCATCTCAGGGCAACCAGACGGCTACTACGTTCGAGACCGGAACAATGAATAACAGTACGACTTACTACTGGCGTATTGACGAAGTCAATGCCAGCGGTACTACCACCGGTACGGTTTGGAGTTTCACTACCGTCGCTTCCGGTGGGGGTACAACAGAAGAGTTTGGCGATGCGACCAACACCGATTATTCCGGAACTGTGGAAGATACGTATGCAAATGCTGGTAGCAGCAGTACAAACTTTTCATCCGGCACAACTTTGAATACGTATACCTGGCCGGCAGATACAGTCGCCAACACGACTATCATCAAATGGGATCTTACTGACATTTCTACCAGTGCTACCGTTACAGAAGCAACTCTGTATCTCTATCAGACCGATAGTCGCGACGACAGTTCTTACGATGTTGGTGTACACAAGATCACAGGTGTCGATCCAAGTGTTAGCGATTTGACATGGGCTACATATGACGGCACCAATAGTTGGACAGGCGGCTCTGACGGTGGACTAAGTGATATCGCCGCTGCCGAAGATACGCAGGCGCTCAATCGCACAGATGACGAATATAAGACCTGGGATGTGACTGATATGGTAGACGATTGGGTAGCAACACCGGCGAGCAACTATGGAATGATGGTGATAGATGACGGCAGTGCATCTGTTGACAGCTATAGAACCTTCGCCTCAAGCGATGCAACTAACGCATCTACCAGGCCGAAGCTCATCGTGACATACAGTACTGCTTCTTCAAGTGATGTGGAGATTATTGGCTCGTGGACTTCAGGTACGACACACGCAGAAGAAGCTGGTTCGAATCGTGCTCTTATTTTCACCGCTCACGCTGAACACAGCGCAGATACGAGTGACCTGGGTTCGGTAACTTACGGCGGCCAGTCAATGACCAAGGTTGTTGAAAAAAATATGCACTCCAGCTACAGTGCGTACACCTGCGTGTTCATTCTCGATGAGGATGGTATTGATGCAGCGACAAGCAGCACTTTTGTAGTGACCTGGGACACGGCACCTTCAGTCTCATCAGCATTTAGCAGTGTGTTCCTGGAAAACGTGAATCAGACTACTCTCGTTGGAGCTACCAGCACCGGCGGAACTACAACCACCACCGCAGAGACTTCGGCCCTTTCCAACAGTGACGGTGATATGGCTATTGTAGCCGGTACCTGTGGAAATGATGCTGCCTACACGACCCTCAATAGCTTTACTGAAGCTATTGAGGTAGCGCCGTCATCGGCTGATGGCATAGGCGGTTACTTATCATGCACCGGCCCCAATGTAACGCCGGGAGTTTCACATACTAATGTTAATCGTCAGTCGGTTATTGGCTTTATCGTACAAGCCGAATAGAAGTATTGGAAATCAGTAAGTCTTAAAAGTATCGCAAATTAGTAAGTCTTATCAGGCGTGGCGGCCTAAAAAACCGCCACGCTTTTTTGGTATAAACTTAACGCTACCGTCCCATCAGTTCCCCGCCGCCAGAGTGAAAATCTATATATAAGAGCCGGCGAATTGAAGTAAATTGAAGAATCATTAAGTTTTAACATTTTCTTTTTAAACAAATTACATGCCAAATTCACAGTTGAAAAAATGTGATACTTTTATATGATTTAATGCATCGTTTTTTGACTTTTGTTTGCAAATTTAAGCGGATTGTTAAAAAATGTAATTTTTTTAGTACAAAAATTCAAAAATTTTGTCTTTTTTTAAATAGGAAAAAAAATGAAATATCAGCCGAAGATTACGTTTATGGGGGCGGGAAGCACGATTTTCGCCAAAAATATTTTAGGCGACTGCATGTTGACCCCTTCCCTGCAAAACTCCCACATCGCCCTGTACGACATCGACCGTAAGCGCCTGAAAGAATCAGCACTTATGCTCGAAAGCCTAAACAAAAACATCAACAAAAGCCGGGCAAAAATCACCCCTCATCTCGGCATTTCGAACCGCCGCACCGCTCTCAAAGACGCCGACTATGTCATAAATGCAATACAGGTAGGAGGTTACAAACCAAGCACCGTTATCGATTTCGAAATCCCCAAGAAATACGGCCTAAAACAAACCATCGGCGACACTCTCGGTATCGGCGGTATCTTCAGAGCCTTGCGAACTATCCCCGTAATGCTTGATTTTGCACGTGATATCGAGGATTTTTGCCCCGACGCCCTGCTAATCAATTACACAAATCCACTGGCAACACTGACAGCATTCATGCTTCGTGCAACCAGCGTTAAGACCGTAGGCCTTTGTCATTCGGTACAAGACTGCGTCCCAAACCTGCTTAAAATGCTGAAAATCGACAAATCCGTCAAAAAAGTCCAATGGAAGATAGCGGGCATCAATCATATGTCCTGGCTGCTGGAGATAACCGATGACGGAAAGGACCTGTATCCCGAAATCAAAAGGCGAGCAGCGAAACTGAATCGGGAAGCGCGAAAAAAAGGCGCCAAAAAACACGCTGATATGGTTCGGCTGGAAATGATGAGGCACTTTGGATATTACATTACCGAATCCTCCGAGCACACCTCTGAATATAATCCATACTGGATAAAAAGCCAATATCCGGAACTTATCGATGAATTTAATATTCCGCTTGACGAATATCCTCGGCGATGTGTGCAGCAGATAAAAGACTGGGAACAGCAGCGCGAGCAGCTGGTGCATAACCAGAAACTTTCACACAAACGCTGCCATGAGTACGGCTCATACATTATGGAGTCAATCGAGACAGGGGATGTCTGCCGGGTTCATGGGAATGTCCTCAATAACGGTTTTATTCCAAATCTTCCGGCTCAAGCAGTTGTGGAAATTCCGTGTCTGGTCGACCGCAACGGTGTTCAGGGCTGTTTTGTGGGAGAATTACCCACTCAGTGCGCAGCTTTGAATCTAACAAATATTAACGTCCAGTTTATGATAATAGAGGCGGCTTTGTCCGGCAGGAAAGAGGCCATCTATCAGGCTGCAATGCTTGACCCTCATACGGGCAGTGAGATTGTTCTCGACGACATAAAGCGGCTCTGCGACGACCTGATAAAGGCCCACGGCGATATATTGCCTAAGTATAGGTAGGAGCAAGGGATAAGGAACAAAAGGGTATCGTGCATAAATTAGCGAGACAGGTGCGGTTTTCGATAAATCCCTTTCTGGACGAAGACAGCAAAGGTTCTAATTCGTTTTGCTCTCAGCCGGCGGGGGAAGGGCTGTCGATATTTTTCGAATTATGTGTTGGGCTTGCAGGTGAAGTTGAGCCGGCTACGGGATTTGTTGTTAACGTAGTCGATGTTGACAGGTGCGTTCGACAATACGTTGTGCCGATTTTTGCCGAGCGGATAAGAAGGTATTTCCGAAAGGGCAAACATATCGGATTTCCGGAGATAGCCGGGCTTTTGAAGTCGGCGCAGGAGCAATTAAAGGATAAGTTCGGCAGGGCAATGGTAGCCGAATTGACCCTGAAGCTGAATCCTTTCAGGAAGGTGGCGGTTGATTGTGAGGACACGAAGATGATTTATTTTAGTGAGAAATTTGAATTTGCGGCAATGCATAAACTCTGGAACGACGATTTTTCCGATAGCCGTAATTTCGAGGTTTTCGGTAAGTGTGCAAATCCGACCGGCCACGGGCATAACTACATTGTCGAGGTTACTGTAAAGATGCCGAGAGATGAGGAGTTTTGTATCAGCGATTTTGAAAAGACCGTGGACGATGAGCTTATAAAACTGATTGACCATAAGAACCTTAATGCGGACGTAGCCTACTTTGAGAAGGCCAATCCGACTGTTGAAAATATTGCAGTTTTTGCCTGGGAACGAATCGCGGGTAAATTCAGTGAAGTGAAGGTGCATTGTGTTACCGTATGGGAAACTGATAAGACATACTGCACATATTATGGGTCGTGAGCGGCTATTTGTATCACCAATCCGGACAGTCCGTTTTAAATCACATCATTTCAATATTCTCATTAAGACTCCTGAGAAATTAATGTGCGGCCGAAAAAGTTTCAGATACAGCCGATAAAAAACGCTTTTATGATGTTTAGAAGTTGATAACAGGAGGGATTAATACTTGGAGGTTTTTATCCAGACGTCCAGATGGAAGGAAGCAGGCATTGGGATTTGGAGGCATCGGAGCATTTTGAACTTATGGGGCCTTGTCAACGTATTGTTTTTGTCGAAAAACCGGCTTTTAAACTTGCCTGGTATTTGCCTTTATTAAAGCTATCTTCTTTATATGTCGATACTTATGAAGAAGCAAGAGAGGAGGGTCAGGTTTTAGGATTGGGGGCAGCCGGACCTTTTTGGCGCAACCGACGGGGACGGAGTGTGTCTAAATTGGTTATTGTTGTTTTTATATTGGGAAGTCTTATATAGGTTCTTAATGAGAGTACTGATTACCAGGGTGTTGGTCGGACCTTATTGAAAGAGTTTTTTACCCATCAAACATACGTTAAGTAAAGCGGTAGTAATTCCTGTAGTCATTACTCTAATATGCCTTTGCCCATTTGCCGGCAAAGCGTTTCATATAGATGACCCTATGTTTATCTGGTCTGCAAAGCAGATCCAAATCAATCCAGTAAATTTCTATGGTTTTTCGGTCAACTGGAGTGGTACCGAGTTGCCGATGGTGGAGATGATGCAAAATCCCCCAGTGGCCTGTTATTATATTGCGCTGGTCGGGTCAGTGTTTGGTTGGAGTGAGATTGCTCTTCATCTGGCTTTTCTTGTCCCCGCTGTGGCGGCGGTGACAGGGATGTACTACCTTGCAAGGCAGTTTTGTTCATTACCGGTATTGGCGACTCTAGCGGCTGTCCTGACGCCTGTCTTTCTCGTTTCCAGTACCAACACAATGTGTGATACGATGATGCTGGCGCTGTGGGTGTGGGCTGTGGTTCTTTGGGTGCGGGGGATCAAGGCTGATAAGCAGTTAAACCTGTTTTGTGCAGCATTGCTGATAGCAATCTGTGCCCTGACGAAATACTTCGGGATGGCATTGCTGGGACTTCTATTTGTCTATTCACTTATGCAAAAACGCACACTTGGCTGCTGGGCTTTGTTTTTGTTAATTCCGGTGATAATCTTGGCCGGATACGAGTGGGCTACATACACGTTTTACGGGACCGGATTGTTGTCCGATGCAACTTCTTTTGCCGCCCAGGAGAGATGGATATTAAATGCGAGAGTACTTTCGAAAGGCATAGTCAGTTTGTCTTTTGCCGGCGGGTGCATAATAACGGCATTGTTCTACAGTCCGTTGCTATGGTCACGAAGAGTTTTAGCTGGAGGCATTGTGCTGACAATTTTGTTTATATTCACTATTATCTCTTTAGGAGAAATGGGTGTATTGTCCAATCATAGAAATACCAATGGCATCAGATGGAGTTTTCTTCTTCAACTTGGTCTTATGGCTGTGTCAGGAGTAAGTCTTCTTGGTCTTGCAGGAACGGATTTTTGGAAACACAGGGATGCTGATTCAATGTTACTGCTGCTTTGGATGTTCGGGACTTTTGCCTTTACAGGTTTTATAAACTGGATGATCTGTGCTCGCAATATCCTTCCAATGGTTCCGGTGGGAGGAATTTTGATGATGCGGCAAATCGACCATCGCAGAAAGGACGAACGACGTTGGGGAAGAAATTGGTGTGTGTCTTGGCCATTGGTTCCTGCGGCATTTGTATCACTGCTGGTTTGCTGGGCGGATTGCACGTTGGCCAATACGGCCCGCACTGCAGCAGGAGTAATTAATGAAAAACTTGAGAATCGGTCCGATGGTGCTATATGGTTTCAAGGGCACTGGGGATTCCAGTATTACATGGAAGCTGGAGGCGGAAGAGCATTAGATTTTAAGCGTTCGAAGCCCTTACCGGGCGATATAATTATTGTTCCTTCGAACAACAGTGTGGTGAATTTATCGAAAGAGTCAATGTACCTAAGTGAGATTTTTAAGTTCTATCCCTTTAAGTGGTTGGCAACGATGAATCGTACGCTGGGTGCGGGTTTTTATGCAGATGTCTGGGGACAGCTACCATTTACCATTGGCAAGGTCGAACCGGAAAAGTATTCTGCTTTTATTGTAAGATAACAGACAGTAGAGTAAATATATGAGAGTACTGGTTACCGGCGGTGCGGGATTTATCGGGTCTGCCCTTTCAGAGCGGCTGTTGAGAGACGGAGAAGAAGTATCGGTTATTGATAATCTAAGTACCGGCAGTTTGAAGAATATCGAAAGCTTCAAGGACAATCCGAAATTCGATTTTGTCAAGGGCGACATCCGCAACGCAGAGTTGATGGAGTCTCTGGTCGGGCACAGCGACGTCGTATTTCATCTGGCTGCGGCAGTCGGAGTTAACCTGATAGCCCAGGAGCCGGTCCATACTATAGAAACAAATATCGGAGGGACGGAGGTTGTTCTGGACGCAGCCAATAAGTTCGGCAGAAAAATCCTGATAGCTTCAAGCAGTGAAGTGTACGGCAAAAGCGAAACGGTTCCCTTCAGCGAGGATGACGATATTGTGCTGGGCAGTACAAGTATGCCGCGGTGGGCTTACGCCTGCAGTAAGGCAATAGACGAATTTTTAGGCCTGGCATTTTATCAGCAGTATGGCCTTGGTGTAGTTATTGCCAGGTTCTTTAACACGATTGGGCCGAGACAAACCGGCCGATACGGAATGGTGGTGCCGCGTTTTGTTCGAAGCGCCTTGAGAGACGAACCTGTTTTGATTTACGGCACTGGTCAGCAAAGCCGGTGCTTTTGTTATGTTGACGATGTCGTTGAAGCAGCTATTGGTTTGATGAATTGTGAGGAAGCGACTGGGAAGGTATATAACGTCGGCTCAAGTGAAGAGATTACTATCGAGGCTCTTGCGGATAAGATTATAGAATTGACGTGTAGCAAGAGCAAAAAAAAGTTTATCTCCTATGAAGAAGCATACGGAAGACCTATCGAGGATATGATGCGGCGGGTGCCGAGCCTTGAGCGAATCAAAACAATGATAGGCTGGGAGCCAAAAACACAACTGACCGAAGCCCTTGAGAGTATTATTCGAAGTGTGGGGTGTTAGTTCAAAGATGGCTAAATGAAAAAAAACCTTAGTTAAGCGAGACAAGGAAAATCTGTCAATGAATTCGCACCAATCAGTTGTTTTGTCTAAACAGGCTATTCGTCAGGCATACCCATTTCTGTCATTAAACCTTTGAGCGCAGGGATAAAATCCAGAGGCGGCCTGTAGCCGATAGGGCCAAAAACCTCGTTGCTGTCCGGCTGTTTAATGTAATGAGCGGGATAGAGGCTAACATTGTAAAGTTTGGCGATTTCGGGGTGTTTAGAAACATCAATGAGAATGGGAACAAATCTGGTCTCAATAAACTCTTTGATGTGTTGGTTGGAGTAGATTCCTTCCTGAGTATTCCTGGGGATGTATGATTTGTAAAAAGCGACTAAAACCGGTTTGTTTTGCTGTTTTGCCTTCTCGACTCCAGCGTGATAATCTTCGACCCAGTTAATCGTATCACTATGTTGAGTCAAGAAAACAATCGCTGTGAAGCCAAAGAAAAGCAAAAAGATTATCCCCAGTGTTCGATATGAATTCTTTTTTGCCGTAGAGAGTTTTTTTCGGGGTCCCTTCTCGGCTGAGATATCATGTTTGTTACTGTCGGATTCTTTCTCTTCCATAAAAACCTCAATACAAGGCTGTCTTTTTTTAAAGCAGAAGCATAAATTATAAAAAGGTTCGTTGATTAGTCAAGTTTTTTAGATTTGCTTTTTACTATTTGTCTGAAATGAACCACGCAGGATAGGGGTTTTGTTTGCAGGTTTCTGAGTTTTTTTCGGATGTAAGTTTGCATATAAGGTCATGAAAATAATTGCAGGAATGTGGCTTGTGCCAAGTATTTAACCGATAGTAGTTTAAATAAAGCTGTAACTTACATTTATGTTTTGTTTCCCGTCAGCAAAAGTGGCACAGGTTAACACCTTTGGTTAGGGGAGACCTTCAAGTGTTTTCCTGCATGCAGGAAAACACTTGAAATCGCAGATTTCAGCTCCATAATCGGGATTCTTTAATCCCGGAAAGGAGTTCGAAAATGGCTAAGTCCAATGATGTCGTAAAACAGATCAGAAAAGCAACACGCAGGAAATTCTCTGCCGAAGAGAAGATCCGAATTGTGCTCGAAGGTCTACGCGGTGAGAACAGTATTTCCGAGATTTGCCGAAGAGAAGGCATCGCAGCCAGCGTCTATTACAAGTGGTCCAAATCATTTCTCGAAGCTGGCAAAAACGGTCTTACCAAGGCTATACTTCGTGATGCCACCGGTGAAGAAGTGCGGGGGCTTAAGCAGGAAAACAGTGATTTGA
>CAZIKS010000098.1:0-13565 GCA_964539795.1 uncultured Pirellulales bacterium | reverse complement strand
TACTCGTCTCGAACAGCAAAACCACCAGGTGCAAATAAAGTGCCGAACACTATTGATCTTTTTGTCACTTTTTTTTCAATTTTTCTCTTTTTCCCCCCTTTTTTTTAACTTTTTTGAACTTTTTGTCGTTTTTTTTTCAATTTTTTGACTTTTTTTAAACCCCCACCCCCATTTTTGACCCAAAAATAAGGGTGCCCAAAATCTCCCCATATAAAACCACCCCCATTTTCAGCCCAAAATCAAGACCCCAGATTCTCAAGAACATCCTCTATTGGCATCTCTGCATAGCATACAGTAGTGTCAGCCGCCCCGTAATATATCCCCACCTTCCCGTCCTCAAATAAGACCCCGCAGCTGAACACCACATTCCCGAAAAAACCCTCACATTCATAATCGGTTTCTGGCTCAAAAAGGGGCTTTTCAGACCTCGCAACGACCTTCCACGGCTTTTCACTATCAAGCAGAACTGCCCCGAGACAGTACCGGTTCTCCTCGTCGACTCCGTGATAAATTTCCACCCACCCCTCATTAATCCTGAAAGGCACTGCACTTGCGCCAATCTTCACACCGTCCCAAAGCCCCCTCTGCGGCCCCATAAGGCAGCGATGGTTGCCCCAGAACTTCAAATCAGGCGATTCTGCTATCCATATCTCGTTTTTCTTAAACAAACTCGATACCGGCCGGTGAAGCGCATAATACTTCCCCCCTATTCGCTCAGGAAAAAGCAACGCATCCTTGTTATCAGGGCAAAAAATAACTCCATACCGCTCAAACGAACTAAAATCCTCCGTCGAAGCCAGGCACGTCGTCACCCCGAAAGGAGATACTGCTACGTAAGTAATATAAAACACGCCCCCAACTACACTTATCCTCGCATCTTCAATTCCGAAGCTCTCCACATCGCTTGCCGGCGCCATCGTGGGCCTATCGTCAATTTCAAAGTTAATACCGTTTTTACTCCGGGCCAGCCTTAAATGTGAAATCGATGTCAAATATGCTTCAGATGGTGTTATTATTAATCTCGGGTCGGAAAAATCTATCTCATCGTCATCCTTCGAAAATTCCTTCAGAACGATTTTTCTCTCAGCCGTATCATAAAACCCTGATAGTACAATATCAGGATGTGTACTGATAGGCCGCTCGGCAACCCGAACCAGCAGAATTACTTCCCCTTTAAAACGGGTTACGCCGGCATTAAATGCCCCTATAACTTCAAAATCGCCTTCGGATGGCTTAATATCCTTCGGCTCAATCACAGGATTTTTCGGTGAACGATATATAGACATTTGCAAACTCCCTTAACTACAGCCTATGAATTTTCATAACTTAATATCTATCTTTTTCCCACAACAAACTTCCTTTGTCCGCTGCCGCCAACAAACTAACCAAACCATTCAAAACCTCTAAATTGCGACAAAAAACTCATTTTCAAACTTCCAATACTCATACCTTATTAATCGGGCCCTGCATACCACCACCCAACAAGATTAATTGCCCACTGCTAATCACCACTCAAAATATTACAGAATTTTGCCCCAGCCTTCAATAATAATCTATCCGCTTTTATATATCCTGTAGTTTTATCCGGCTTAACACACCGAATTTCTGTTTTGACTTCTGTTAACCCTTTTATTACCATCTTATGCGGTTTTCAAATCTAAATGTTAGGAATGCCGATGAAACTGCCCAAACTTCAGTTACACACTAAAATTTTAATTGGACTGTTATTAGGCGTGGTTTTTGGGATATTAGCCAATAATTTCGGCTTCTCTGATTTTGTAAACCAATATATTAAACCTGTCGGCACAATATTCATCAGATTAATTAGTATGATTGTAGTCCCTTTGGTGTTCGCCTCTTTACTGGTCGGAACGGCCAGTCTAAACGATATCCGTAAATTAGGTCGTATCGGGGGAAAAACCATCGCTTACTACTTGTGTACTACCGCCATAGCAATCAGCATAGGCCTGGTATTAGCCAATACTTTCAAACCCGGAGTAGGCCTTTCAAAAGAAACGCAGGAACAGTTGACCCAAAGCACTCAAACCCAGGCCGATACAAAAATCGAAGCTACCCTCAAAAAACCGAATGTTACAGATATTCTCTTAAACCTTGTTCCCACCAATCCCATCAAGGCTGCTAACGAAGGCAATATGCTGCAGATTATATTTTTCGCTTTAATTGTCGGTGTTGCTCTAACCTTGATAGATAATCAGCGGGCCCGGCCGGTGATAGCTTTTTTTGAAGGTGTAAGCGATGTTATGATTCAAATAGTGCATATTATTATGAAAATCGCTCCTTATGGTGTATTTGCTTTGATTGCCGCTATTATTGGCAATTTTGGCCTTGGAATCCTGCTTACCCTCTTCAAATATTCACTGGTAGTGGCAGGCGGGCTCGTCCTTCACATGGTGGTTACATATTCTTTGGCCATAAAAATATTCAGCAAAGTAAAAATCAGAGCTTTCTTCAAAGGAATTCAGGATGCACAAGTAATTGCGTTCAGTTCAAGTTCCAGTGCTGCTACACTACCTGTGACTATAGAATGTGTGGAAGAAAATCTGGGTGTTTCCAATGAGGTCTCCAGCTTCGTTTTGCCCCTGGGAGCCACGATAAATATGGATGGTACGGCACTTTATCAGGGAGTTGCTGCGGTTTTTATTGCTCAGGTCTATGGATTGGATTTAACTCTCAGCCAGCAATTAATGATAGTTCTAACAGCCACCCTGGCTTCCATCGGTACCGCTGCTGCGCCGGGCCTGGGAATGATTACTTTAGCAATGGTTTTAACCACAATTCGCATACCTTTGGAAGGAATAGCCTTAATTCTCGGTGTCGACCGCATACTGGATATGTGTCGCACAATAGTAAACGTAACCGGCGACGCCTCCTGTGCTGTAGTCGTAGCTTCCACCGAAAATGAACTGTCGAATAAAGCAACTCAATAACCTCTCAAAGAGGCAGTATTACGCGCATAATGGGAAAATCGAAATGCAGTGGAAATATCTTTGTTTTATTGTTTCTTTTAGCGACTTTTCCAGCAAAATCCACATATTCTGGTCGAGTTGTTCAGGCTATTGCCGAAATCGAGCCAATTTGTTATAAACTACCGGTATGGATGGTAATCTGATTACAGGTACGATAGTTGTCGTCATTGCATTGATTCTGCTGACATACCTGGTTATTTGGTCTGTCTGGGCAATTGGCCGCATTTCAAGAAGCCGCTCCCATACCGCGCGGGAAGCATTAAAGGAACTCAATGGCGGCAGATAAAACACAAGTCAAAGGCGAGCTTTCCCGCGAATTGTCCCTGTTTCACATCACTATGATGGGGCTTGGTATGATGATAGGTGCCGGTGTCTTTCTGGGCGTCGGCAATGCCATCTTTATTGCCGGCCCAGGCGGAGTGCTGCTGACTTTCGCATTAAATGGACTTTTGGCGCTGTTTACCGCGATGTCATACGCCGAACTTAGCTCAGCGGTCCCCAGAGCAGGCGGTGCATACAATTTCGCGCGTCTTGCTTTCGGCCGGCAAAGCAGTTTCCTGGCCGGATGGATGGAATGGTTCGCCTCCAGCATCGCCGGCAGTTTATATGCTGTTACCTTCGCTATCTACACAATAATGTATCTTAAAGGCCTCGGCCTCATCGAATGGCTTCCGTTCTCAATCAGAACGACTGAGAAGCTTCTTGCAATGTTCATAGCGATATTTTTCATATATATCAATTATCGCGGAGCCAGCGAAACCGGTAAGGCCGGCGCCTTTTTCACGTTCGGCCAAACCTTGTTTCTGCTCTTCATCGGTATACTCGGCATCATAACAGTTTTCAGAGACCCGAGCCGGCTGCAAAACTTCACGCCTTATCTTCCCCTCGGCTGGGGCAAACTCCTGATAACCATGGGATTTACGTATGTTGCCTTTGAAGGTTTTGAGGTCATAGCGCAGACAGGCGACGAAGCCATCGCCCCAAAACAGAATCTGCCAAAAGCTATGCTGTATTCGGTGCTCATTGTAACTTTCACCTATATTCTGACATCGTTCGCAACGGTAGTGGCCGTGAAAGCAGGTTCTGAGGGAATTGACCAGGCCCCCTGGCAGTGGATTGGTCAATACCGGGAAAGGGGCTTTGGTATGGCCGTCGGCCGACTGATGCCTTTGGCGCCTCTGCTACTGACATTTGCAGTTATATTTGCCTCAACCTCAGCTCTTAACGCAACGATATATTCGGCAACCAGGGCTTCTTATGCACTCGGGCGCGACAGAATGTTGCCTGCTTTTTTTGCCAAAATTTCACAGAAACGAAAAATACCGTACATTGCCCTTATCGGCACCTCGGTTATAGTTATCATTGTCGCAACGTGCCTTCCTACTATGGACGTTGCCTCCAGCGCCAGCATAATGTTTCTCTTTCTGTTTTTTACGGTAAACCTTTGTGCGATAAAAATCCGGCGAAGTATGGCCGACGAACTAAGTTACGGCTTTTTAATGCCGCTGTTTCCGCTGTTTCCAATCCTGGCAATTCTATGTCAGATTACCTTGGCTGTCTGGCTTATACATATGAGCCTGGTCGCCTGGATAGTAGCTCCGGTGTGGATAATAACTGGTTTTATTATTTTCCAGGTATATTCCAAATCTCATACCATAACAACCGAAGACGAAATCCTTGTTCTTGAAGAAGAGAAACTCGCCGAATCGGACCGCTACCGTATTATGGTCTCAGTAGCAAATCCGGACAATGCTATCGAACTGGTCCGCAACGCTTATCGTCTATGTAGTGCAAAAGAAGCCCAGGTCGAACTTATCCATATGGTATCGGTTCCCGATACGGTCATGCTTTCCGATGCTAAAAAGTATATGGAGCCCGGCAAGGAGGCGCTGGTAGAAGCGATGCTGTATCTGTCGATACATTTTCCACTTAGCACTACAATTCGATATTGTCGCAACATCGCACGGGGTATTGTCTCAGCGATTCGTGAGAGGAAAATAAAGATGCTCGTTTTAGGCTGGCACGGCAAAGGTTCAAAGGGTTTCAGTCTTGGCTCAAAAATAGACCCAATAATTGAGCAGGCTCCGTGTAATGTCGTTGTAATGAAAGACTGCGGCGGCAATGACGAGTTTACCAATGTTCTCGTTCCTGTCGGCGGCGGGCCAAATGCGGCCTTTGCTGTCGAGATAGCCGCCATAATCGCCAATCCCCAAAACCGTAAAATTACCGCCCTTACAGTCGATACGGGAAAACGAGCTTTCGATATAGAACATTTTCTCGATTCGCAATGCGAGCGTCTGAATCTGCCACGAGATATTTTCGAGACCAAAAACTTAAAGGGGCGAAGTGCAGTCTCAGCTATCCTTAAGGAATCAAAAAACCACGACTTAGTTGTGATAGGAGCAACCAATAAATCAATAATTTACCGCCTCGGCCGCAGGTCTTTGCCGGAAAAAATCGCCACCAGATGTGGAAAACCGGTGGTAATGGTGAAGGCCGGTGTAGGTATAAGCTCCTGGCTAAAACGCTGGTTTTAGAGTCTTTTTGATGCCCGGTGTTCGATTACCGGGAAAATATGTTATAAACAATCATTCTTTTGGTTTGAAAAGTCCTTTAATTCCTTCGGTAATATCCTTGCCTAAGTCTTTTCCCTCATCCAGAATTTTATCTCCCTCTTTCAATAAAGTTTTCGACATTTCTCCAAGCTGTGTTAGCTGGTCATTCAAAGGACCGATGATGTTATCAGGCAGCAGGCCGGCGCCTTTTTCGGCTATACCCTTGGCGATAGCCATTAAGATTTTGCCTGACAACTCAGCGATATCCATTTTATTGTCACCGCCTAAATCAGTCATTTTGATAGGGGCAAGCGTTAATGTCATAGTACTCGCTTTTCCTGGAACAGGCAGCAGTTTCGCGTTAACTGTTACATTGGAAATTTCAAGATATCTATATGCAGTTTTTTCCCGGATGGTTCTGCCTGCTGTTCGTCTTTTTCTTCCTCTTTGCCGGATATTGTTTTTAATATATCCTGGATGTTGTTGCTGGTCACCCCTTTTTGTTCGAGAGTTACATTTAAGCCGTCGAGTTTTATTTCTTCTATGTTAACTACGTCACTTAAAAGTGATTTTATACCAACATCGATTCGAGCATCTGTCATTTCAAGGAGCTTTTCAAGCTGATAATCAGGCGGATTATCAATCGAAAGATTTTGAAGCCCGAGTTTTCCACGCAATATCGAAAGGTCAACATCAGCCACAGTTACTGCAACGCCTAAAGCTTCACTTCCTGCAATCTCAATACCAGTTTTTAAGGCACGGTCTCCAAAAAAGGTAATTGCTGTCACAACTATGAGGACTAAAATCAGAATTACAGACAAAATAATAAGTGAAATCTTTTTTAACTTCTTCATTTCCCTGCCCTTTCGAATATTTTGTGGAGAACTTTCTATTTATTGAACGCACAACAATATCGTATCAAATCCTCAATCCGGCCATAATATTTTGGCAATAAACCAAAAAACCAATTAACAAATAAGCGATACTGTCGGCTTTGGCTTTACAGGCCGGACAAATCACCACCTTTTTCTTTTAGTTTCTGGTAGTAAATCTGGAATCTTTCGTTAAGGTTCGAAACCGATTTAGTCAGGTTTTCAATCTCGGCCTTCAGCTCTTTTGCCTCGTTACCGAGCATTTCGGCAATTGGAATATTCTTGAGTTCACCGGTCACTTTTTCAACCTCTTCTTTTTTAGCCGAGATAGCATCCTTGTACTCCATTGCCACCGACTTGAGCTTATCAACACTCATTTTTTCCGCTTCTGCCTCCACTTCACTTAGAGGCTTGTTTTCATCGGCCTTTTTGCTGCAACCGGCAAAAAGCAGCATCACTGCCAACAGCACAAATAAAACATTCACATATTCTTTTTTCCTCATTGTCCCGTTCCTTAAATAATGTTTCAGTTACTGTTCCAGTTGTTCTTCTGCAGCCACTTCCTTTTCAATTCTTTCCAATTCTGCAGCCATATTTGACGTGTCGATTTCCTGCTCGGCCTCAGCTTCATACTCAGCCGTCGTCTTAACCTGCTCCGCCTCCGTATCGGAAGATTTCTTCTTACAGCCTGTAGTCACCAAACAACTGAGCATAACGATAACAAATATGATATACAATTTTCTCCACATTTTAAGCTCCCTTAATAAATAGTTTTTTTATTCCTGTCTACAGATACAATCCAGAAACTTTGTTCTGTTTTTCGTCTTACTCCTCAGTCGTTTTTCCTGCCTCATCCTTCACTTGTTCTTTAATTTTTTCCGCCTCAGCTTTTTCAGACTTCATACTTTCGCCGCCAGCCTGACCGGCTGATTCTTTACCTGCCTGTTCGGTAATTTGCCTGCGAATCCTTTCTCTTCTGGTCTGCATACTCTTCTGTTTGCGAGTATAACGCTGCTGCTCTTTTTGCAAAAGCTTGTTGACTCGCTCGCTTGTTTTTTCGTCTTCGGCGTCATCGGACAGTTTCTTGATTCTGTTAATTTTTGCCATACGTTTTTTGTGTTTGGCTTCTTCGCGTGTTAACTGCCTCTCAATTGCTTTCAGCTGAGCCTGATGATCCTTGCCTTTGGCCTCAGCTTTGCCTTTTTCTCCTTCTTTACCCCTGCCTTTGCCTTTCTCCAGAGCTTCTTTGCCCTTGCCTTTACCCTGTCCGGCTTCTTCCTCCGCTTTACCTCTGCGCCTGGAGGTACGCTTTTCAGATGCTTCTTTTTCTCTTACTTTTTCGCGTGCTCTGCGACCCTGTTGTTTAGCTCTACCTTCTTCCTCTGCGGCTTTATCCTGACTTTCTTCAACTTTTTGTTTTGCCTCTACTTCTGTTTTACCACCACCTTTACTGCCACTTCCACCTTTACCTTTACCCTTTCCCTTAGCGAACACGGAACTCGCAGTCAAGAATGTAAAGAGGACAATAAGAACTAAAACAATAATTTTTTTCATTTCCCTACCCTTTCCAATATTTCGTTGAAAAATTCTGTCCCTCTATTTTTCAGTTTGATTATACCAATGTTACCGGCGCCGTGGCAACTATTTTACTTATTTTAGATATTAGTTTCCTGCCGCTCTTGTCTAACTTCGTAAACCCTTTTGAAATAGGAGCTTAGTCGCCCCCTTAATCCAAAGCCATTGTAAAATAGTTTTCGGCATTGTTGTAACATATATCCTCAACCATCTGTCCGAGCAGCCCCACATCGTTCGGGAGCAAGCCGGCCTCGACGTCATTTCCGAGGATATTGCAGAGTATACGGCGGAAATATTCATGCCTCGGAAACGACAAAAAACAACGTGAATCCGTGAGCATACCGATGAATCTGCTCAGCAATCCCATATTTGAAAGCGCGGTCATTTGTTTTTCCATTCCATCTTTCTGGTCAAGGAACCACCACCCTGAACCATACTGCATTTTGCCGACCACAGAGCCGTCCTGAAAATTGCCGACCATAGTTGCAATCAACTCATTGTCCCTCGGATTGAGATTATATAAAATGGTTTTGGGCAGCTTGTTGTCTTTATCGAGTGAATCGAGGAATTTCGCCATAGGTTTGGCTATTTCGAAATCGCCAATCGAGTCAAAACCGGTATCCGGCCCAAGGGCCTTGAACATTCTCGTATTGTTATTTCTCATCGCCCCCAGATGAAGCTGCATGACCCAGCCGGCTTCATAATCCATCAAAGCAAATTCTATCATCATCGCTGATTTAAATTTCAAACGTTCGGCTAAATCTAGGCTTTTACCCGCTCTTATTTTGTCGAATATCTTTTCTATTTCTTTGGAGGTGTAGTCTTCGGCGTAAATGGTTTCAAGGCCGTAATCTGAAAGGCGGCAACCGTTTTGATGGAAATAATCATGGCGTTTACGCAGGGCTTCAATATATGAGGAAAAATCGGTTATTTGCATATCCGCCACTTCTTCAAGCCCGTTAATCCATACGTTCAAAGCAGATACATTCTCAACAGCCAGTCCCTTGTCCGGCCGAAAGGCAGCGTGAACCCTGACTTCAAAACCGTCATCGCGAATTTTCTTATGGTTTTCCAATATGTCGAGCGGGCCTTCGGTAGTACAAATAAGTTTAACGTTCATTTTACGAATTATGTTGCGGACGCTAAACTCCGGCGTTCGCAGCATCTCGCTGCAGGTATTATAAATTTCCTTAGCTGTACCGGGATTTAATAGTTTGCCTTTTATTCCAAAGGGATTCTTAAGCTCCATATGTGTCCAGTGATAAAGCGGATTTCGCAACGTGTATGGGACCGTTTGCGCCCATTTTTCAAACTTTTCCCAGTCGCTCGCATCACCGGTACAATACCGTTCCTCTATGCCGTTGGTCCTCATAGCCCGCCACTTGTAATGGTCGCCGGTGAGCCATATCTGAGTCAGGTTTTCAAATTGATGGTCGGTTGCGATTTTATCAGCCGGCAGATGACAGTGATAATCGTAGATTGGCATATGTTCGGCGTGTTCATGGTAAAGAGTCTTTGCGGTTTTTGTCTGCAGGAGAAAGTCTTCCGTCAAAAAATTAACTGCCATTTTTTCAACCCTCAGATAAACTTTATTCTGTTCCCGGAGCGATGTCAAACGGTGTAGGTCGAAGCTGCTGTTTGTCCGCCTCTGCCGGTCCAGTTAGTATGGAAGAATTCACCTCGCGGCTTATCGACGCGCTCATAAGTATGGGCGCCGAAATAATCCCGCTGGGCCTGCAACAGGTTCGCCGGCAATCGACCACAGCGATAGCCGTCATAATATGCCAGAGCTGAACTGACAGCAGGCATCGGTACACCAAGCTGAATCGCCGCGGTAACAACTCTCCGCCAGGCAGGCTGTGCTTTCTCAACAGCATTCTTGAAGAAGGGGTCAAGCAGCAGATTAACCAAGTCCGGATTGTTGTCAAAAGCTTCTTTTATCCTGCCTAAAAAGACCGAGCGAATGATACACCCGCCTTGCCACATCAGGGCAATGCCGCCGTAGTTTAAGTTCCAGTTGTGTTCGCCGGCGGCAGCACGCATAAGCTGATAGCCCTGGGCATAGCTAACGATTTTAGAGGCATATAAAGCCTCTCGCAAATCATCGATAAAGGCTTTTTTGTCACCGGTAAACTGCGGCTTTGGACCGGTAAGTATTTCACAAGCAGCGACACGTTCTTCTTTCAAAGCTGACAGGCACCTCGCAAAAACAGCCTCGCCTATCAGCGTCAACGGCTGGCCTAAATTGAGCGCTTCAATTGCTGTCCATTTTCCGGTGCCTTTTTGGCCGGCGGTATCGAGAATCAGGTCAATAACGTCATTGCCATCCTGGTCTTTGTAAGCCAGTATGTCGCGAGTAATCTCTATAAGGTATGAATCAAGTTGGCCTTTGTTCCACTCGGCGAAAGCTTCGTGCATCTGGGAGTTAGTCATACCAAGACCATCCTTCATCATCTGATAGGTCTCACATATCATTTGCATATCGCCGTACTCGATGCCGTTATGAGTCATTTTGACGAAGTGGCCTGCGCCGTTTTCCCCGACCCAGTCACAGCAGGGCTCACCGTCTTCTGTCTTTGCGCAGACTGCCTGAAAAATGGGCTTTATATGCTCCCAGGCTTTGGGCGAACCGCCCGGCATAATCGATGGGCCTTTTAGAGCCCCCTCTTCGCCGCCGGATACACCGGTGCCGATATAAAGTTTGCCTTTGCTCTCGACGTACTCGGTTCGCCGAATAGTGTCCGGGAAATGACTGTTACCGCCGTCGATGATGATATCACCATCTTCCAGGTGCGGCAAAAGCTTTTCTATAAAGGCATCAACTGCGGTACCAGCCTTGACCATCAGCATAACCTTACGAGGCGATTTCAAAGCCCCAATAATCTCTTCGACAGACTTGCAGCCGATGATATTTTTGTCTTTGGCCCGGCCTTTGATAAAATCATCCACCTTCGAGACGGTTCGATTGAAGCAGGCGACTGTAAAGCCTTTACTCTCCATATTTAAAATCAGGTTCTCACCCATTACCGCCAGGCCTATAAGGCCAATATCCGCCTGTGCCATTTTAAGTTATCCTTTCTACTTTTTTGTTTTACTACTGGTTCTCAATAGTTGGTATATATCCACTTTTTAACCTGTGAAGTATTTCCCCGGCGTGGTGCACCACCAATATACTTTCATTCTCTCTGTCTTCATAGTCAGATATGTTTATTTTTTCAGGATTCATATAACCGAGGTTCACTTTCTCACACCGACGGCTGCTTATGCCGGTGGCCAGAACAACATTTACTCTCGGTTTTTCGACACCGTCGATGTATGTGCCGATACCTTTAACGTGCGAGGAATGGGCTGTTACGCCGCGCGGGAAATCCTTGAATTTGTCCCACTGCTTCAGGAAATAATCACGGGTATGATATCCTATCTGGTCGAGGATTCTGCCGTGAGTGTATGAAATTTCATCAATATGCGGGGCATAGATAATCAAAGTTCCCCCGTCTGCAACTATCGGCTCAAGTTTGTACATAACCTTGCCGCCCGTCCACATGTCGTCGTACATTTCTGGCGTTATGCCCAGGACTGTTTTATATGGTTTGTCCTTATAGACAATATGCACCTGCTCTGATAAATCGGCTGCTTTTTCCCAGGCCTCGATACAATCACCGATGAATATTCCCTTGAGTTTGTTTTCCACCGCCACGATGGCAAAGAGCATTCTCGGCATTTTTAAAAAGGAAGCAGCCTTTTCAACAACCTGCCGTGTCGGCGTCCATTTGTTACCGTTTATTAAAGGATTTGTGACCACGGCGCCGAGCCAGTGAAAGAAATTTATGATTTTTGCGGCTGCAATTCCTGGAAAGATATATTTATGTCCGCCTGAAAAACCAACAACTTCGTGCGGGAAAACAGTACCCAAAATAAAAAACTCATCGTAATCAAAAATTAATTTATTGATAGCTACGTCAACTTCCTCTGAAAATAATCCCCCGCTTATCTCTTCAATTTCCCCGGCAGGGATTTTACCAATGGATGTAAACGTTTGCGGTCTGTCCCATTCGTGATTGAAAAATTTTATCGATGCATACTTTTTTTTGCGCTCATCGCCTGTGATAGATAATCTTCTGCATATTTGTTCTTCTGTCATCGGCGGATGCGTACCAAGCGCCACAAGCACATCGACAGCCTTTGCCTTTTGACCGATGCACTCGAAAACTATTCTGAAGATATCACCGACCGGCCCAGAACGGGTATTATCAGGGACTAACAGCAGAATTTTTTTGCCGGTGCAGTCTCTCTGTGAAAAAAATTCCGCAATAGCCTCGCCGGCCTGACTACTGTCAATAAAACCTTCTTTATTTTGTCGTTCAATTACCATTGTTTACTGTTCACTCCTAAGACTTGTTCTTTAACCAGGGCGGCGTCTCGGGCAGGTACTCATCGAACTCGGCAATGACTTTTTCTTCATACTCACCGGCATACTCGCCCTTAATAAAATTATCAAACGCTTCATCGTGGAATCTCTTCCATGAGGCCGCCTCATCGCCGGGATTAATCGGATAAAACAGGGCGTTGTTTGCCCTGGCCGCCTTCATATCGCCCGGTGCGTCACCGACCATCAGGATGCGGTCCTTCTCATATTTGCCACTTGCTGCGTAATTAAGGTGCTCGGCTTTTTTGCCCATTTCCTGGCCTGCAATAACTCTTACGTATTTGGCAATGTTATGTTCCTGCCACTCGCGAGTAAGGGCCTCACAAGGTGTCGCCGAACAAACTATCACATCAGCCTCGGCTGATATCTTCTCAAGGCTCTCGCGAACATACGGAAATGGCGGTATGTCTTTAACAATATCTTTAACTGCTGAATTGACTTGTCGACTCCATTCGAGAATGTGCTCCAATTCCTTTCTGGCATCCGGGTTCGTAGCGGCCGCAATAGCCTGTTCAAGCCCATCGTTGCTAAGCAGGCTCTTGGGGTCATCCACCCATTGGCAATAATATTCGAATCGGGGCACTTCAAAGCCTCGCTCGCTGACCATCGGATGAGATGGCAAAAGTTCCGTCAGTATGCGCTTAATTGCCTTGTGCCGGTTAATCCCGCGCGTTTTGGAAAACAAATCTGCAAACTCCTTACACTGACGGGCTCCCTGGGCTACTGGCTGCAGGTTAAAATAGGCAATCATCCAGGGACAAAAACATTCCCGCTGTTTAATACCCATCGTATCAAAAGCACAACCATCCGAATCAATACCGACGAAAAACTCCTTTGTCGGCTTCAGGTCCTTTAACGGTTTTGCAGCATCGGTCCCTGTCATTTCCTGTTTTCCTAATTTATAGTCAATAATTGTAACTCAACATACCGTTATTTGCCAAATATAGGTTTTATATGGCGATAGTAAATATTTTCTGTCACGCTGAGAGCGATTATCCGCTCATTTTCTTTCAGCGCATCGGTGTAATCGGTGCCCATTTCAGCGGCGATTTTGTAAGCCACGTGCAAAAGCTGGCGAAAATCAGGGTTATATTTTTCACAGGACCGGTCATGACGCAGCGTATCGGCGAATTCGTCGCCGCTCCATTTG
>CAZIKS010000097.1:0-13579 GCA_964539795.1 uncultured Pirellulales bacterium | reverse complement strand
ATATAGGGATTGGTGTTGTTTCTTCGTTCTTCTCACTAATCTTACTGCTAATTTTATCTGGGTCCCAGATAGTTGCTGCTATATGCTGTTGAGGATTTTCCTTCGTTGTAAAATAATATACAGTAACGATTTTACCATCCGGCCTTTGCACTGTCCGAGGATATCCTAAATCAGCACTCAGTCCGTCATCACGCAAGTGGATCTCCTGCTCCCATGTTTTGCCTTCATCTAAACTGATTTTGGCCCGAATGCCATAAGGTTTCGCGCGGTAACCATAGGTCACAACTATTCGTCCATCTTTCAATTTTATCATACTTGCTGGATTGCCGTTCGCTTTCCCAGTACTGCCTATCTTGCTCCGGAAATTCCACACTTTGCCATTATCATTTGAAGAGTAAACCTCAATGAAAAACAAGAAACCTCCCCGTTTTCTTTTCTCTTTCCGGCGTATGGCTGAGATAAGTCTATTTGGCGAAAGCCGAACTGTAGAAGGCATTATAGAATACCCACCAGTTTTAGGTGCCATCCAAGATACGAAATCCCACGTTCTTCCACCATCTGTTGTGCGAATACAAACTGGCCTTTGGCCTCGGTTTCTATTTTTGATATTTTTAGTAAAAGTTATGAAAGCAAAACAATCATGTCTGCCGTTAGCAATGTAATTGTTCACGGCCCCCATTGTATTTGTACCCTTTTGGCCGGTCGATAATGTGTAAGGTCCTTTCCAGGTCTTGCCGCGGTCATATGAGTAATAGAAGTTTGAACTGTGACCTGCTAGGGCAAAATCAGGGTGCATAAAGTTGATTTTTTCTGGGCATGGTGGCCATTTTTTGTCCTTCTTAAAGAAAGTATCCATGAAGACTTTAGGTTTTTCCAGGTTCCATGTTTCTCCGCCATCTAAACTTCTCGCCCTAACTACCTGCTGAGGCTTATCGGGATCTATATTGTGCAGGCCTTTACCCTTGACCTTATAATATCCAAGACGGAAACCAACCAAGATTTCATCACCCCAACTCCATATTCCATGAGTAGCCGGCCATCCACAAAACCGTCCGGCTTGCTTGTAAACAATTAAATGCTTGAAAACGCCATTCGAATCTGTGGGTAATAACTGGTTGTCTTGAATATCCAGGTTCGCCACATCAATTCGGTTCGGTTCAGCTGCTCCGATAGTCGATGTACAGCACACAGCGGCCAACAAAAAGATGATTGTGACACTCTTAAAGCTTTGTATAATGAAATCGCTTTTTTTCATCGCTCAAGGAAAATTATGCTAAAAGTCGATATAGTATAAGACTCAAGAGCAATTTTATATAAGGAGCAGACATTTGACAAGTATTATCGCAAAGCGGGTTTCACTGCACAAAAACCTGGCCAAGAAGCAACAGGAAAATCATTTACTCAAATGCCAGATTGGGCAGCTTCAGGCGCTAGCCAATATCGGGGTGAATACGTCCATGATAGCCCATGAAATCAATAACCTGCTTACGCCTTTAGGCAGTTACGCATCTCTTGCACTGGACAATCCCGATGATAAGGGGCTGACAGAAAAGGCTCTTCGCAAAACAGCGCGAAACTGCGAACGAGCCGTGAAAATTATGGAGAGCATACTGGCAGTCGCCGACGGAAAGTCGCAGGAGAAAAAAGATACGGCGCTTGCTGGTCTGGTTGAAGAAATTTTTAGCTGTCTCGGCCGTGATTTCTCAAAGGACGGGATAACCGTAGATAAACGAATCGACAAGGACCTTACAGTCTGGGCTGTGCCGGTTGAGATTCAACAGGTTTTGATGAACCTGATTCTTAACGCCCGTGAGGCAATGCTGCCGCGTGGAGGGGTGTTAACCATCGAAGCTACGGAGAGCGGCGATACAGTCCAGATAAAAGTCTGCGACAGCGGCTGCGGAATTGAACCAGGTGATTTGGAGAAGGTTTTCGAACCATTCTTTACTACGAAAAAAAATGAGGAATCGCAGAGAGAGCCTTCGGGCTCCGGCCTGGGGCTTGCCTTCTGCAAAAAAGTGGTAGAGGCGCACGGCGGCTGTATTCGGGCCGAGTCGGAGGCAACCAAGGGGACAGTATTTACAATAACGCTGCCCAAACGGCAGTAAGGTAAAATGAAAAAGTGGGCCAGGTTTACGAAAATATCAGCCGCCTCATATTGATGATATTGCTTCTTAGCTGTTCAGCTTTTTTTTCAGGTTCCGAGACCGCCCTTTTTAATCTTTCGCGCAGGCAAATAAAACTTCTACAGGAATCCAAACATAAAATACAGCACCTCGCCGCCGGTCTTTTGAGCAAGCCCCGGCAACTGCTGAGCTGTCTTTTGTTTGGAAATATGACGGTCAATATTCTATTTTACGCCGTCTCGAGTGTGTTAATAGTGAAAATAGAACAACAGGCTGGTGCGGGTCCTGCTCTGATTGTCGCCTTTGTCACCTTCTGTTTTTTGGTGCTCTTCGGGGAAATACTTCCCAAATCACTTGCTTATGCAAATTCAAAATCTTTCAGCATCACGGCCGCCCTACCGGTGGCTTTGTGTGTTCGAATTTTTTCACCGATTGTATTTGTTTTCAGGTTTTTTATAGTAGAGCCGACACTCAGTTTAATTTTGGGGGCCCGTAAAAAACCCGGGACAATAACAACAGCGGAATTCAAGTCATTGATTGAACAGATGCGAAAACGTGAACTGATTACCGATGACGAAAACAGACTTCTCGGTGAAATTGTGGAGCTGGGTTTTCTTAAAGTGCGACATGTTATGCGGCCGCGTGTGGATATTATTGCCTGTTCGGTTACGGATCCGAATTCGCAGGCAGTCGAGAAGATGCTGAAAAATCACCTGACCAAGCTTCCTGTATACGTTGAAACAATAGATAATATAGTCGGTCAGATTTATCTTCGCCAGCTTTTACTTAAGCCGACCATATCCCTGGATAAACTTGTGCAGCCGGTTTATTTTGTTCCAGAACAGCAAAAAGTCGAGTCGCTGCTGGAACATTTTCGCAGGAGTCATTCCGACACAGCGATAGTAGTTGATGAATACGGTGGTATTGCCGGCTCGGTCTGCCTTGAGGATATTGCCGAAGAGTTGCTTGGTCCTATCACGGTTACAGACGGAATCAAGCCCATCGAACAAATAGGGCCGTTTCAATATCGTTTGGCAGGCAACCTGGCTATTCACGACTGGGCGCATAGTTTCAAAATCGACCCTGCGGAAAGCCGGATTTCAACAATTGGAGGGCTGGTAACCGCCCTGCTGGGTAAAATACCTAAAAGCGGAGACGTTGCCTGTCTGAAGAATTTGAAGTTCACCGTTGAGCGAATGCACAAAAGACGAATCGAAACAGTCATACTGACTCTTGAGCCCATATTGAATAATGATTAACAACATACTTTTAATACTGTTGCTGATTTTTGGAGTGGTCTTTTCCGGTCTTTTCTCCGGTTCGGAAACCGGTATTTATCAATTAAGCCGCCTGCGGCTGAGGTTCGGCATCGAGAAAAAACGTTTTTCTTTCGTTATTCTCGGCAAAGTTATGCACGACAGCGGCGCGCTGCTTATCTCGATACTGATAGGCACCAATCTGACATGTTATCTTACTACAAGCGTTGTGACTTTACTGCTTCTGGGTAAAATTGAAAACGAGCACACCGTCGAGTTGTTTGCAACGCTTTTGACAACGCCGGTACTGTTCATTTTCGCAGACTTAATCCCTAAAAATCTGTTCTTCTATCGCGCCGATTTGCTTATGCCCTATATTGCGCCGGTATTATTCGTATTTAAAAAGATTTGCACCTGTTGCGGGATAGTGCCTCTGCTCAAAATTATAACACATTTTTTTACACGATTAACCGGTTCGTCGGCCACTTTCAGGACAACAATGACCACAATACCACAATCACACATAAGAGCAATTCTCAGAGACACTCAGGAAGAGGGGGTTCTGAGCCCGGTGCAAACCGATATTATAAACCACCTTTCAGGTATTTCTAACCTCAGCATAAAATCAGTAATGACAGATATCGGTAAAACCGAAACCGTCGATATGAATTCCGATAACCAGAGTATGTCAGACAAGTTAAGTAAATCCGCCTTCACTCGTCTGCCGGTTTATGAAACGACACAGACAAATATCGTCGGCTTTATAAATATTTACGGTTGTCTAACTTCAGCCGAAAAATTCACCAACCTGCGTGATTTTATACAACCCATCCGAAAACTTTCCGCAGACACCACCGTTTCAGACGCGATTAATATTATGCAGAGCGAGAATCAAAAAATTATTTTGGTTGTGCGAGCGGCCCACGGCGGAAGGGAAAAACCTGTCGGTATTGTTACAATGAAAGACCTGGTCGAGGAACTGCTTGGTGAACTAAGCGAATGGTAAAGTAAATATATGCTGCTAAAAGTCATTAATATAATTGTCATATTAACAGTAATCGTTCTTTCGCTTGCAATTTTCGGTAACAGTATGACCAAGGTTTCCGCCCATGATGAGCAGATGTATTGTACGGCGGGAGTTCTGATGGCCGACGGAAAAATGATATACAGAGATTTTTCCTATGTCGCTCAGCTTCCATATCACCCACTGCTTTGCGCAGCGGTTTTTAAGATGTTCGACACAACATACTATCTGCTTACAGCTCGGATTCTATCGAGCCTGTGCGACATTCTAATCGTGGTGTGCATTATCGGCATATACTACAGGGTCTTTAAGTCTTTCGGCATTGAGGGAAGGCTTCTTGGTATGGCGGGGGCTTTTCTATATCTATTCAATTCTTATGTCGATTATGCCAATGGCTTTGCCTGGAATCATGACGCTGTGGTCCTATGTGTCTGTTTATCCTTCTGGATATTTATATCCATCGACTTTGAGGATAAATCAAAATACATTCGAATTGCGGCCATTGGAACTCTGTTGACCCTGGCTACATTTATGCGGATAACGACAGCACTGGTGCAATTGGTATTTTTCGCTGCTTTGCTGGCCTGCCCTGCTAAGTCAATAAAGCAGAGATTCAAAAACATCCTGCCCTTTTTGATTGCCACAACAGTGGTTTTAATTTGGCCGGTTTGGACGATAATCTCTGCGCCGCAGGCATTTTTATTAAACGTCTTTCGTATACCGGTACTAAACAGCAAATGGCTGCACGAAACAGGTATGGCGCATAATAAGTTCAATCTGACATTCATTGCGTTGACGATACACGGCTATCCCCAGCTTATCGTGATAGCTGTTTATCTTTGTGCGGCAATGGTGTGCTGCCGGCGTAAATTAAAAATGGTAAACGCCCAAAATGCGTTACTTGCCACCCTGTTGGCGCTGACATTTTTTATAATCGCTTTTATCCCTCCTACAATGTGGAAACAGTATCTTGCAGTGCCCGTGCCTTTCATAATAATCAGTTTTGCCTATCCGCTTTTCTACCTGCGAAAGCTCACCGTAAACGGTAAAATGAAGCTGGGTTTCAAAATGGCCGGTATTCTAATAGCTATCTGCGCTTTTGTATCAGTTTACTCTCACCTTTTTGTGCTGGACAGAATTCCGAAGGTTTTCAACCCGCAGGGCTGGGTGCCCCTCAGGATGCACAGGCTTTCAGAAGACATTGCTCAAAGAACAAAAGAACCAAAACTCATATTGACTTTGGCCCCGCTTTATGCGCTTGAAGGCAAATGTGATATTTATCCGGAGTTTTCTGCAGGCTCATTCGTTTATAGAATCGCCGATTCTATGACCAGCGATGAGCGTAAGGCTGCGCATGCTGCAGGGCCGGAAACGTTAAAACAACTATTGGAGTATCGCCGGCCTTCGGCGGTAATACTTAATGTAGAATTCAAATCACTCGAAATGCCTCTGTTTGAGACGGCTGTTCTGCCTGGGGGCGAAAGCAAATGGGAGAGGATAAACTACACCAATGGTCCCGTAGTGTATTTAAAACGTTAATACAGATGTTGTCGGAGCCGAATATTTTTTCAACCAAAGCACAAAACGCTTCCATCTTCAAGGACCACTATTATTTGCCCGTCACGGTTTACCGCCAGACCCCACGAAACAGGCGGAGAAGGAAGAGGCTTTGACCAAAGTATATGGCCATCATTTAGGCTGACTGCAACGATCTCAGAGTTTTTTGCAACAACCACGGCGTTTTTGCATACCGCCAGAGCAACACTTTCGCCACAGTCATACTCCCATAACGGCTTATCGGGAATATCGAACTTTCCCCAACTGAATGTAAACCAATCCTGCTTTTCGGGTTTAGTAATGCAATTGTTCAACAGTTTTTTGTCGATTCGATTGAAGCACATAATTTTGCTGTTGTTTATCCATGTGATGTCCTTATCACCGGCCGATGTAACTAACAGCTTGTTGTAAACGGACTGGTCAAACACTTTGTATTTAGGATGTGCGTAGAAGGGTCTCCCGCAGCATATTACCTCGTCTCCAACGATGAAAAGCTCCCAGCCGCGAGGACTTCGTGATTCGAATACCCTGAGTAACTCGGAGTCGTTGAGGCATTTTCCGTCTTTGATGTCGTAGACTGCCGGCGAGAGTGATGTTCCGCCTGCCATATAGAGTTTTTCGTTGTGCAGCAGCAAATGGCCCTGTACGCTTACTCCGGTTCTGGCCTGCGGGTCGAGATGACCAGAAGTATTGTTTTGCCACTTGATTTGGCCGGTTTTGACATCGAGTGCATAAACATAGGTGCCGTCGTAATTGACGATGCCGGCGGCCACATAAGCAATGCCGTCTTCGACCAATACGCCGCTTGCAGCCGGCCAGGTGGATAAAAGCGAATTATAGACTGGAATCTTCCGTTGCTCAGGGGCTGTCTGAAATCTCCATAGCAGTCTGCCCGTTTTAGCTTCGAGGGTATATAGCCATCCATCGCCGGAACCTACAAGCACACGTCCCTTCCATACTGTTGGCGCAATACGGACCGCCCCGCCGGTATAGGTCTTCCATCGCAGTTTTCCTGTTGCTGCATCCAGCGCCCGGACAATACCATCGGAGCCGCTAAAGAAGACCAGATTACCAACCGTAACCGGCGCCGTCGGGGTAAAGGCGGTTTTAGGCTTAAACCGCCAAACCCGGCTTGTTCTATCAGCAGCAACCGCTTCTGTCGCTGTAGTGCCGGTGTTGTTTGCACGGAAAGTCGGCCAGTCAGCCGGTGATTGTTCTAAGCTGGCAATATTGGTCAAATCCTCGGTAAACTTTTGCAATCTTTCTGTCTCTGCTGCATTCGGAGTGAAATTAAAGTCCCCCGCCGGCCCAATACAGGTTACACCATAAAGAGTAAGCTGGCAGTCACAGACCGATGGCCAAAAGTAAAGCAGCCCATTGCCAACTATGACTCCGTCGTGACAGGACGGCCGCATAGGTGAAATCCACTGCGGACGGTCGCTGACTAAATCAAGACGCACAGAGCCACCCATAGCACGATAAAAAATGGCATCGGTAGCACCCGTCACTCGAGTGCAGTTATGGCGGCCCATACTAAATTCAGCCAGCACCTGGCCTGTAAGCGGGTCAAGCCTTTTGGTTATTCCCTCGTCCCTGCGATAGCTGATAGCGTAGAGTCCCTCGTCTCGAAGTAGTAGTTGATAGTTGTCGTAACGGTCTTGCCAGAGAACCCTGCCATCCTCGGCTGAGACGGCGAGGAGTTTATCCATCTGTGAACCGGCAAAATACAATGCTTTGTCACTGCACTTGAGATAAGCGGTGGTTCGCCAATTGTTAGTGTAGAGCTGGCGGTTCAGGTATGTCCCCAATGCCTCGAATAACTCAGGAGCATTTTCAGGAGTTTTGCGCCAGATTACACTGCCGGTTTTGGCATCCAGACAGGCAAGATAAGAGCCGAATCGGTAAATATAAATTCGCCCGTTCTTCATACACATTGCCCGACTGTCAATGGGGTCGGCCTCTCGATAGTTCCAGAGGAGTTTTTTTGTTTTCGGGTCGATAGCAAGGACATTTCGGCCAAATCCCCAGGGATGGGTATTATACGCCTCCAGGCCGTCATCAAGGCTGTCGGGCTGATTGTAACCTTTTGAGACCTTGTCCCAGGGCCATCCATGGCTCGTTCGGCGATGCCGTGTTACAGGGTCTTTCTGCTCCCGCTGGCCGATAAGTGCATAAAGGACACCATTTTCCATCGCCATCCACTTCCAACGGGTCCCACCGGCAATATCAGCCGGCGGTTTAATTTCATCTTTTAGCCGGCCGGTCGCCGGATTGATGAGCTTGCAGGATTTGTCGTCGGCAATATACAAAGTATCCGGTGTAGCAATTATCGTATTGCGATGAACCATAAGTCCCGGAGGCAGGTCTTTCTTCCAAAGGATGGTGCCGTTGTATCCGTTGAATGCTGCGAGGGTATTGAGCAAGGGTTCCTCGCGCTCTTTGAAAGCGATGTGGCCGAAGACTTTGAAAACTCGTCCAGCTGAGGCTACCGTAACCTGCGGCACTGGTGCGTAACGAGGGTCTGCTAAAAACTGTGTCAGATAGGGAGCTTTGGCAATTTGGTCATTAGATTGCGGATTATTGTCAGGAGCATAATATGGATGGCTCCAATCGTCGGCGCCTTCGAGAAAGGGCTTGACTAATTCTTTATTTCCCAATAAGGCCCTTGCCTGCGGGCGCAAGACGCGAAGAGCTTCGGCCTCGGAAATTGCAGATGCATTACCAACACCAATTAAAACATCGGCTATGTTATCGGCTAAATGGATTTTTTCCAGGCTGCCCTGTTCAATATAGATGCGAGTCCCATATAAGCCGGCGTCATCCACCGCTCGTCGCGACAGTTCCACATCTTCTACTCGCTGCAGTTGAACGTATATCAAAAGTTCGGTTTTGCCCGCAAGATCGAGAGCAAGTTCACAGCCTGTGTCACCAAGAACAATACAAATCCCTCGCGAAATATTGATTTTCCCGATAATTGAGTCATCCGGTTCTTTCCGGCAATTCAAACCGGCTGTAACAACTAAAATCACCAACATCAAATTGATAAAGCTGATTGTTGCCTGTTTAATAAAAAAATGTCGTTTCGTATACATATTCAAATTCCTTTTGCGCAACTTTGTCCCCATTAGTTTACTCAATCTATTATTGTATATTCTTCTGCGTGCCTCTTACAAACTAAAATTTCCATTTGAGACGGTAAGCGAGATTTTTATGGAGCGAGAAATGCACTTTCTGTAGCTATAAAAAAAGGGAGACGTATGCGCTTTATTATTAGCTGTCCATCGACCGCCCCGTCTCCCTGTCGCGACGTGCCTTTATTAATTTCCGGCGAAACCGCCTAATATGCACTCGCAACTATTATTATTGTAAAAGAAAATCATCGCCAGTCAAATAAGATTTATCATTTTTTTCAATATTATTTTTTTTGTGCCGGGCTGTAAGAGCACAGTCGGCACAAATGCTCAATTGGGCCCCTCAACTTCATCGATAATCGCTTTTACTATGTCATTAATCACCCTACGTGTGCGGCCGCTGGAGTTATTAGTTAAAATGGAGAATATATAATCGCCCTCAGTTATGCTGCATATCCCGGAAAATGACCTGACCCCGCTAATATAGCCGGTTTTGCCGAAAATTTTACCATTGTACTTTTCTTCTTTGAAATATTTTCCAGTCGTCCCATCCACCCCCCCTACCGCCAATGAATCCTTGAAGAATCGCCAGTTTCTACCTTTATAAACATCCATTAATACTCGTGTTATGGTGTTTGCGCTGAGTTTGTTTTGTCTGCTCAGGCCACTTCCGTCATCAATATAAAATTCCGTGTTTTCAACACCAAGGTCTAATAAATACTGTGAAATCACCTTTCGGCCATGTTCCCAACCGCCGTTTTTCCCATCCGATGTACTATTTGCGGCAATGGTTTTGAACAAAGCCTCTGCCGCCAACTGCAGGCTGTCCTTGTTACACCGTGCAAGACAATCAGCTATTGAACTGCGGTATTCGGTTAACAGCTTAAAAGTATCAAACTGACCGAGTTTTTTTTCGATTAGTTTGCCATCCGTATTTACACCCGCCTTAGCAAGCTTCTCAGCCAGTAAATAACCGAAAAATGCACCCGGCCTTTCAATAGCAACAGCAAATGGCCCCTGCTCTTTTCTACATTTTCCCCTTATAATAATCTCGTTGGGTTTTCCCGGCCGGCGAAGAGAGCCTACCGCCCCACTGCCGCTTTGTATTGCTTTAACCTGGTTGGTTATTTTTATATAACTTGTTTCAGGATTGATAGTTACAACTACCCTTCCGCCGACATTTTTAGTTGTGACATCTATACAGTTATCATTGAAGTTTAAACCGCTCACTTCGCAGGCATACCAAAAGTTCAGTTGTTCGACCGGCCAATTGGGATGCACTCGCTGGTCGTCAAATATGCTGGTATCGACAATAATGTCATTGATATGTGTAATACCATTTCTCTTGAGCAGCGTTGCTATATCTTCAAAAATCCAGTCTTTCTGCCGGCTGTATTTGGCATCGGTCACCTTATCTCCCAAAAGTGGGTCGCCGCTTCCTATTATTACAAGCGTATCGCTGGAGAGACCGACACGTGTTTTATATTCGAAATTAGGTCCTAAGTATTTCAGCGATGCAGCGGTGATGATTACTTTCATATTCGAAGCTGGCACCAGCGCAGTATATGAATTGTGCCTGTAAACGGTTTTATCGGTATCGGCTTTGACAATATGAATTGAGAAGCTGACTTTTTTCTGCAGAGATTGGCTTAAACAGCCGTTAATCCGCTCTGCCAGCTCCGCCCCAGCCGGGCTGATTAGCCAAATGCTTAATACAAAAACAGCCAGTATTTTTTTTGTTCTTATCTCCATTACACGATTAGATAAACTGTTTTGCCGTTACTTACTTTTTTCTTATCGGCACTCGCGGCTTTTGGTCATTAGGCACGGCGCTTTTATAAGTGAAATTTTTGGTTTTTTTCCTGAATTCAGCCTGTGCCTTTTCAACAATGCCTGGGTTTGTCAGGACCTCTATGCCCGCGGCTGCAAAAGTTTTTGCCGCAACGGCCATACCCTTTAGCCCTATGGCCGAGCCGCTACACGTTACCACACCCCAGCTGTGTCCGGGTGTCTCGCTCGGCCAGCATACCGTGCGAAGTGACGCCGTGGGAGCAAGCCAGCTAACCTCGGCAACGTCTGTCGAGCCGCCCCGCGTAGGCTCGTTAGGCTCCGTGAATTCTTCAATTTTCGTATTCAGGCCCTTTTCTTCCTTGCTGAAACTCTTCTGCAGTTGCTGTGCAAATTCCTGCTCTTCTTCGGTAAACTCCGGCACGCCCGCTAATTGCAGATTTTTATATAACAGTTCCGCAACAACCCGGTTAACCAGCTTGTTATAAACTCCGGTAATCAGATAAACTTCATAAGTCGTCTCGGTCATAGTCGCCGCGCCTGCCGCAATCTTCAGTACCCTCTCGTACAATTCCTCGGCACTCTTGCGGTCCTTCTCTCGAACAAAATACCATACCCTCGCATAATCAGGCACTATATTCGGGGCCATTCCTGCATCCGGAATCACATAATGTATGCGGGCTGTGGGTTCCATGTGCTCCCTGAGGAAGTTGACGCCGATATTCATCAGTTCCACGGCGTCAAGAGCGCTTCTGCCGTTCCACGGGTCACCGGAGCCGTGAGCGGTCCTGCCGTGAAAGGTAACCTCGAAGTTGTTCATTGCCTTGCTCGAGCCGAGACCGACCTCATTTTTACTGCCCGGATGCCAGTCAAAGCAAATATCCAGCCCGTCAAAAATCCTCGCCTTTGCCATATAGACCTTCCCGACAAGCGTTTCCTCCGCAGGACAGCCGAAAAGCTTAATCGTCCCCGAAAGACCGTTCTTTTCCATAACTGACTTTAATGCCATTGCGCCGCCGCAGCTTCCGACGCCGAAGAGATTATGCCCGCAGCCATGCCCGGGCTCGGCCGGAACTAACGGCTCTTTGTGAGTAGTGGCAGCCTTTTGTGAAAGCCCCGGAAGAGCGTCATATTCGGCTAAAATCCCGATTACCGGCCTGCCCGAACCGTAAGTTGCGACAAACGCCGTCGGCATATCCGCAACGCCCCGTTCGACAGCAAAGCCGTTGCGATCAAGCATATCGCAGAGATATTCGGAGGATTTGTACTCTTTCAGCGCCGTTTCCGCAAAATCCCAGATAGCTAAAGAAGCCTTATCGAGCATCTCTTTATTGGTTCCGACCCACTCGATAGCCTGCTGTTTGTAAGCATCCGTTTGGCTTTGTGTAAAGGCTGTACTGCAAAGGAACAGAACGGCTGAGACAACTAAAATGATGTTTTTTTGACGGTGCATTGTTTTTCCTCCATACCTGAAAAAAAAGTTAAAAATGCTTCAGATTTAGATACGGCTGTTTAGATGCCCATTATTTCATATAAGAATCGCCCTGTCAATCAGCTTTCCGCTCACGGCCGGACTAATTTTCTTGAAATACACCGCTCTTGCCTGTATGATTGAGATTGATTAATAGTTTCTTGCGCCTGTAGCTCAATTGGATAGAGCATCGGTCTACGGAACCGAAGGTTGCAGGTTCGAATCCTGCCAGGCGTGGTTTTACTGTCATCATAAAGAGGAATGAATTATGAAAAGAAATAAATATGAAAAATCGGGAACAGTCGGAGGAGGTATCGTATTGTTGTTTATCGTCCTATTGGTGGTTTTAGCAATTGTTAGACTTTTCTGGCTAAATGCTGCAAATGACTACTACGACACTCTGATATCCGTTTACATCTCGCAAAATAAAGATTATGAAGCCCGGGACCGGGAAAAACTGAAAGAGAAACTGCTTGAAGACGGTATTTTTATCAAAATCCACAGATGGGACAAAGAAGATTTTATTAAAGACCAGGAGTTATATAAAGAGATGACAAACACTTATAAGAGATTGCAGAGAAGAAATGAAAAAGATGGCAGTGTTATGCAGGATTTGATAAATCTGTGAGAAAACGCGCAGATAGAGGGAATTTTTGTGTATTTTATTGTGTAAATTTGTAAAAAGTGCGCGATTTTTTGTGCTTTTTTGTGTTTTTGTGTATGGGGGATTTTAAGACACCCTACCTATGGCATGAATTGTTTTTGGGCTGAAAATTGGGGTGGGGGTTTACCTAGGGCACAAGTTTTCTACTGACTATTGATCTGAAACTTGGAAAAAAATGACAAAAAAACGCACAAAATGACAAAGAAAAGACGAAAAAACGCACAAAAAGCTGAAAAAAAGAAAAAAAAGCGAAAAAATGACACGTTTTATTGTGTAAATTTGTAAAAAATTGCACACCCGATACAAAAACCTCGTTCAATGTTAAAATAGGTAAACTTTTGTTGGGGAAAATTCCCTTCTCAAAATGAGGTTGGATAAAATGTTAAAATGGGTAAGATAGATGAAACAGGCAAGACTAACTTAAGCACGAATGAACACGAATTTTTTGAGCCACAGATTTCGAGGATTATGCGGATTTTTGTGAAAGTAAGAATTAAAGATAGATATTATCCCGCAGAGAAACTATGAAAGCCAGGCCTCCTGCTGGTTACTTATAGCGGAT
>CAZIKS010000096.1:0-13912 GCA_964539795.1 uncultured Pirellulales bacterium | reverse complement strand
ATCTTATCGGATACTCTCTAATTCGCAATGGTACAGTTTTTGGGGGTCAGGCCAATACAAGCAGAAAAAATATATAAAAAATCGCAAAAAACTCTTGACTTTCTATATCTGTTTGTGTATAGTAATATTGATCCTGGGGGATCGCGAAAACTCACCTAACTGCTTTGTTAGCAGTATTTATGCTCGAAAAGCAGATTCGCAGGAATTACTGGTTAAGTAAATTTCTTTTGGAGGTAAGAAAATGGAGAAACGAGTCTTTGTTGTATCGGCGGTGATAATTGCAATGTTGGCCATTTCACCGACACCGGCTGTGATTATCGATTCGATTAATGCCGATAAGACCCCATTTCCTGTTCAATTCATGGGTATGGGTGAGATTGGCTGGCTTTATACTCCGCAGTTCAGTTACACCTTGACCGGCATCCAAAGCCTTTTCGGAGGCGGTGGTGGACCTGTATACCCGCTGGGCACTGTAACATTGGAAATATATGACGGACTTCCCATTAGCAGCAGTGTACTGTTGCGGTCAGCAACATTTGCAGTAGAAAATGGCATTCCGGGAGGGGAGACATTTGCGCCATTGGAAATCTCCGCCGGCAGTGATTATTTCGTAGGCTTTCGCAGTTTCCCTATTGGCGGTGGCACCAGTATAATTTGTAACTACGCATTTGATGGGGTGTCACTACTCTCTTACTATGGGACTGACAACACTGGACAATACTTAAATTTGACAACCAATCCTTATATGGTTCACCCTATTCTTATGTTTGAGGGAGTTCCTGAGCCGGCTACACTTCTATTGCTTGGGTTAGGCGGGCTGGTGCTGCACAGGAGACGCTGATAATCTAATCGTTGATTATTGCACGTCTTGATTTAAGGCCGAACGGATGATTTTTGCCCTGAGTGCGTCTCTGTGAGTAGAATCGAGTGATTTTCCGTAGTTTAGCTGCAGATGTGCCGGCAGAGTCAGCATAAATAACCGATTAATCGTGGTGATGGAAAGACCGCCGGTTTTATCGGCATCGCCACTAGTATTCCTGAGTGAGCAAAGGTCCTTTATTGCAGGGCTTGAGGCCCCGAGATGGTCGTGCATATTAAGGCCCAAACGCAGGTGGCTCAGCAAAAAGAGCGCCTCTTGTGAACTTATCAGATGAGCGTTTTTCAAGAGAGCCATTGCCCGGGAAATCTTGTCGTCAAGAATATCTATGTCCTTCGAGAGCAGTCGCTTGCGAGCTGCGTTTTCATATTCTACAATTTCAGGTATGACAGCCTTTTCAAACTGTGAGACGATATCCGCCTCGGAGACGCCGAGCGTTATCTGATTTGAGAACTGATAGAAGTCTCCTGCGGCTTCGGTTCCTTCACCGAACAGGCCCCTCACAGCCAGGTTCATAGCCCTTGTGGCGTTCAGGAATTTTTCTATCTGGCCGGTCATCTTCAATGCCGGCAGATGCAGCATTACCGAAACCCTTATCCCCGTTCCCAGATTGGTGGGACAGGCCGTCAGGTATCCATAGCGGGGATTGAAGGCATACTCGACCTTGGCCTCTATCATATCGTCGATATGATTTATCTGCCGGGCACATTCGGACAACTGTAGGCCGCCTTTCAATACCTGGATTCTCAGATGGTCTTCCTCGTTAATCATAGCGGTAAAGAATTCCCGCTGGGAGATAACGACACCTCTCGGACCCTTACCAAAAGCATGATGGCGACTAATCAGGTGTCGTTCGACCAGGAAATTTTTGCTCAAAGCCGGTGCGTTATCTATGCTTATATAGAAGGTTTTGTCACCGAGGTTCAACGACAACAAAGCGTCTTTGAGCTTTTCGAGTATTGAGGACTTTTCAGTGGTTGAGCAACGACTGAGAAACTTGTGACCTGCAAGATTTCTGGCCAGACGAATCCGAGACGATATAACGATATCTGCTAAAGGCCCGGAGCCATCAAACCATTCGTTTATATTCTTGCTTATATCCGTCAGCTTCATATAAGTATTTCTTCGCCGGTATCTGGTATTTAATCATCAGTCATTACACCAGCGCAGCGACAAAGCAATCTATTTAGTTTTACTTTCTGCTATTTTGTCCCGCAGTTTGGCGGCGGTTTCATAATCTTCATTTTGTACAGCTATATCCAGTTGCTGCTGCAGGTTTAAGCGCTCAATCTGCTTTTTTGCATCCTGAGGTATTTTTGAAGGAACCTTCCCGCAATGCGTCGTTTTGCCGTCGTGCGCTCTTTTGATAAGCGGTGTAAGTTTTTTTTCAAAGACCTCATAATCATAAGGGCAGCCCAGAACCGCTTCTTCACGGAATCGGTCCAGTGTAAAACCACAGTGCGGACAGGCAAGCTGCGTGTCCGAAGAACCGAATAGTTCCTCGTCTGTTGGCTGGACAGAAAGCAAATTGCTCAAAAGTTCATTTATAGGCACGTGACTTTTGACGGCAACGCCCTGTTCAACGGCGCAATGCTCACAAAGATGCATCTCCGAGCGCACACCTTCTGTAATCTCGGTCAAGTGAATAGTCGCTTCATTTTTTTTACAAATTTCGCATTGCATATCATTATATCCTTTCCAGGTATTATACCAAAATTCTGCTGAAAGTATCGACAAATTTGTAAAGCAGCTACAGGAGGATTGGTTTATTTGCACTGTTGTAAATCCTGAGAACATCAAACCCCTAAAAAGAACCTATGGTCCGCCCCTGCAGCCGATACAATCGGTAATATAATCCAAACATCGCAGCTTCAAAGGCCCAAGACAAAATGCCTCTAATGCAGTAAAAAACAAAGGTTTCTAATGGGATTTACTAAATTTTGCCGAACAACCCGGCTGTTCAACAACCTTTACAGCCTCAAGTTCGACACCTTTGGGCAGTCCGGCTGAAAGTTCTTCGTATATATATTTAGCTACTGTCTCAGCCGATGAACTGTTCTGCTGAAAATAATCGTTCTCGTCCAAACGGCTGCCTTCAAACTCAGCTACAATATTATCAACCATCGCCTTGAGATGATTAAAATCCATAACAAGTCCCATACTATTTAGCCTTTTACTACTGACAGCAACGGTAACCAGCCAGCTATGCCGGTGTAGAGGCTCTTTTGAGCCGTCCGGAAAGGTCAACTGGTGCAACGCCTGAAAACGTGTTTCGACACTAATCGTAAACAAAATAAAATCCTGGAATATTAATAGCGTACAGCCGCCGGTGAATAAGGTATAATTTTATTTTATGTTTGATACTTTTTTAAGGCGTTTCTGCAGGCGATTATAAATTGTTTTCGGAATCAGGTTCGAAACATCACCGCCTAAAGAAGCCACCTCACGTATCAAGGTCGAACTGGTGAAGCCGTATTCGGCGCTTGTCATAATAAAAACCGTCTCAATCCCCGCTACGGCCCGGTTGGTCATAGCAAGTTTAAACTCATATTGCACGTCGGTAAGGCTTCGCATACCTCGCAGAATGACGTCCGCCTTTTTTTTATGGGCGTATTCGACCATCAAACCATCAAAGCTCTCAACTGAAACTCGCGGTATATCGGCTACCATCTCAGCTATCATCTCCACCCGTTCCTCGGGGGTAAATAGCGGATTTTTAATGGGACTTCGCCCGACCGCAATAATAAGCTCGTCAAAAAGTTTTATACCTCGCTCGATGACATCCAGGTGTCCGTTTGTTATAGGGTCAAATGAGCCGGGGAAAACCGCTCTTACAAATTTTTTCTTCATTATTACACCTTATGTCTTGTCGAATAGCTATTATACCTCAATCGCCCCAAAGGTCAAATGAGTTAGCACCTCAATATGAACGGATTTGATTTAATGCGGGCAGATTTTGCAGGTCGGAATATATAAAAAAAGCTGGAGTCACCAAAAACTCCAGCTTTTTGTGAGACAGCTCAAAAATAAATTCCAAACTTATAATAATCTACAACTGTCTCACCGAAACCAAAACGTTGTAAGAAGAAAAGACCTTTTTTACTTATATGTAATTATAGACCTCTTAGCGATTTTTGCAAGTGTTTTTTTCTAAATTTTCACGCTTTTTTAAAAAATTTTGCTCAATTTGTTCATTTAACCCATTTTTAACACCGTCAGAGCCGATTTCAGCAAGCAAAAATTTTAGCTTGCCATCTTCAAAAACTCCTGATTTACCTGGCTGAGTCGTCAATAACATCTCCCAGGCTGTGTCCAGCCATCTGGTTTTTGTCCACTTTGATATTTGAAGCATGTTTTCCGATATAGACACCGCCTTTTTGAAAGGCTTTTCCTGTATCACGAATGGTGTTATTTTCAATGACAATATCCTGGGTAACCCCATTGATGTAAAAACCGTAGCTGCCTTGTTTGGAGCCATTGTTTTCTATTACATTGTTGTGAAAAGTATTGCGGTTACCACCGTTCTGTTCGTTTTCGTTGCGGAAAAAGACTCCGTGTTGGGCGTTTTCATAAACATGATTTTTCTCAAAGATATTGTCGGTATCCTTGTGGCCAATGGAAATTCCATACCGGCTATTGTTGTATACGGTGTTGTTTCTAAAACTTCCGTTCTGCACCCGCCAGCATAGAAAAATACCGTCTGCTCCGTTATGGTGCGAGATACAACCTTCAATTGTCGTCTTATCCGAACCGGTACCGGGATGGAATCCGAGGCCCGTGCAGTGATGAACCTTGCAGTTTCGTACGGCGATATCTTCGGTAATTTGCCAGCTAATGCCGTCGCCGTTGAAGTTTTTAACCTCAACGCCTTCGACGATGCACCGTCCGGCCTTATGCAGATAGACGCCGCCACCTCGACATCCGTTGATTTGATCCTCGTTTTTTGCCTTGTTGCCATCTACTACAAAATCAGCTATCCGAATATCTTCGGCCTCCACCACCTCCACGAGGGAACAGGCGTTAGAGACCATACCCTGACGGTCGGAACGATAATCCCTGACCAGATAGTTATCTATATACAATACATTGCTCTCAATAGCCGTGATTTTGGCAGTAGTAACATCCCAGCCGTTGTTATTGCTATTGTCATAGGTCATCACACCCATCCCCGGCTTAAAGCCGGTGACGTCCCGGACGGTTAATTTCAACATACCATAATCGCCGTCTATCACAAATGGGCTGCTGTAGCCGTCGACCTTGCGCAGGATGGTTTCCCTGCCGGCGCCTATCAGGGAAATCCCGCTGGTCATACGTATCGGCGCCATTACCTGATAAGTGCCCGGTTCCAAGCGTACTATGCCGCCGCGGCCCTTAAGGACATCGACGGCAATTTGAACAGCCTCCCCAGTGTAACCAGCAATATCAGCCTTGGAACCACCAACAATGATGACCTGTTTTGCAGCCTTCGGGGTAACCAATGCCCGTTTCTGTAGTGAACTGTTAGACGCTACTGGCGCGAGCCTGCTCTGGCCATAAAGTTCCGCAGCGTTCGGTATGACCCCTGTAAACAAAATAAATAAGGCAATTACAATAAAAAGACAGGAATGGTTTTTTGACATAACACACCTCCTTAATTAAACTATACACCAGTGGAGAGTAGTCCTATTTCGGCACAAGTAATAACGTCATCCGTCTTCCAGCCATTCTGCTCGGCCTTTCGATTTTCGCCAAATCCTGCATCTCCTCAGCGATTTCGTTAAGCATTTCATGACCCCGGTCCTTATGCAGCATCTGCCGTCCACGGAAGAACATTGTAAATTGCACCTTATGGCCCTTTTCCAGAAACTCATGGGCGTGTCTGAGCTTGATTTCCAAATCGTGCTTGTCGGTTTCAGGTCGAAGCCTGATTTCCTTCAGTGTAGCACTATGGTGCAGGCTTTTTTTGCGACTCTCCCTTAACTTGCGTTTTTGCTCGTACAGCCATTTGCCGTAATCCATTATTCTACACACCGGCGGGTCGCTGTTAGGTGACACTTCCACAAGGTCCAAACCAGCTTCGCGGGCCTTGCCCATCGCCACATATCTTTCTACTATCCCCACTTGATTGTCTGCTTCGTCAATTAGCCGAACTCTCTCGGCCCGAATTCCCCCGTTTACCCTTAATCCCTTTTTATCGATTTTATATCACCTTACCCTTTCTAAATTGGTGTGAGTGGTAAATTTAAAACACTAAATCTGCACTCTTATCTGTGTTTTTACCCTTAGCCATAGTAATAAATTCGTCAATACTAACTGTTTTGTTCTCTTTTATTCCTCGAATTCTTACATTAACAGTATCAGCCTGGTTTTCTTTCGGCCCGACTACCAGCATATAGGGCAATTTTTCGCTGTGAGCCCTGGCGATTTTGGAACCTATTTTCTCATCCGACAAATCGCAACTAAACCGCAATTGAGCATCTTTTAACCTCTCCTGAGCGTTTTTTGCATAATCATTGGTCTTTTCACTGATTGGAAGAATCCTGACCTGTTCAGGTGCAAGCCAGAGAGGAAAACTTGCCCCATAGTGTTCTATAAGAATCCCAATAAAGCGCTCAAAAGAGCCCAAAACCGCCCTGTGAATCATAACGGGGGGTTTCTCGGTATTGTCCTTATCAGTATAGACAAGGCCGAAACGTTGAGGCATCGAAAAATCCAACTGAATCGTACCGAGTTGCCATGACCTCTTCAGGCAGTCTCTTATGTGAAAATCAATTTTGGGCCCATAAAATGCTCCATCTCCGGGATTGATTTTGTATTTGATTTTTTTGTACTCCAGGGCTCCTTTGAGGGCATTGGTGGCAATCTCCCAAATCTCGTCGGAACCGATGTGTTTTTGAGGTTTAGTCGAAAGCTCAATGCGGAAATCTTCAAAACCAAAAGTCTTATATATCTCGAAGGTAAGCTCAATGACCCCGATAATCTCAGCCTCTATCTGATCAGGTGTACAGAAGATATGGGCGTCATCCTGAGTGAACTGTCTTACCCTGAAAAGCCCATGCATAACACCGCTGGCCTCGTGTCGATGAACAAGACCAAGCTCGGCAACGCGCATCGGAAACTCGCGATAAGAGTGTTTGGTGGAATTATAAACCAGACAACCGCCGGGACAATTCATCGGTTTTATCGCATAGCTGGTGCCGTCAATCTCACTAAAATACATATTCTCTTTGTAGTTTTCCCAGTGGCCGCTTTTGTGCCAAAGCTCTTCGTTGAGAATAATTGGAGTTTTGATTTCCTGATAGCCGTATCTGTTATGGACGCTTCGCCAGAAATCCACTATAGCATTCCAGACTATCATCCCTTTCGCGTGAATGAAGGCAAAGCCCGGACCGGCATCATGAAAACTGAATAAATCCAACTGTTTGCCCAAATGGCGGTGGTCACGTCTTTTCGCTTCCTCCAATCTCTGCAGGTAATCATCAAGCTGTTTTTTTTTCGGCCAGGTGGTGCCGTAAACTCTCTGGAGCATCTTTTGTGTTGGGTCACCGTGCCAATATGCGCCGGCTACGGACATAATCTTGAAACTTCCGGCTTTGCCGGTACTTGGTATATGCGGACCTCGGCACAAATCCTCAAAACCATCCCCGTGCGAATAAAAAGTGATAACGTCACCGTCTGCACGGCTTACATTGTCGGTTTTATATTTGTCGGAAGCTAATTTTGCCAGGGCCTCGGCACGGGACATTTGTGTTCTAATAAACGGGCTGTCGGCTTTGGCGATTTCCCGCATTTTCTCTTCTATGCGGTCAAAATCAGTCGGGCGAATCGGTTCATCGAGGTCTATATCATAGTAAAATCCGTCCTCGACGGTAGGGCCATAGACCAGTTTTGTTTCCGGCCAAATAGAACATATCGCCTCCGCCATTACGTGGGCGCAGCTATGCCGCATTATTTCAAGTCCATCCTCGTCTTTACCGGTGATAATTTGAATTTCCGCCAGGCCGGTGAGAGTGGTGGATAAATCAACCAATTGCCCGTTTACTCTCGCCGCCAATGCCGCTTTTGCAAGAGCCGGGCCTATCTGCTCGGCTAATTGTAATGCCGTTGTACCGTCAGTAACTTCTAATACGCCGCCGTCGGGCAGTGTTACTTTTGCCATAGATTTTTCCGGTATTACTTATCTTCCTTAATTAGTGTATAGCCCAAATGCCATTACTATACACCACATTTTTCGGCATAAAGCTAAGTAAATTTAACCTAAATCGGATAGCCCTGTCAATATTATTATACGCTATTTTCAGAACTCAGAATTTCTATTGACAGGCAGACAGGCTAATAACAAAAGAGCCGGTAGTAGCGACCTATTTCATTTGCGCTGGTACTTCCAGACCATGCTCGGTCATCAAACATGAATCTGACATGATTTTTTTAGCGTCACCATCAGCGATTATGCGGCCGTCATCGAGCAAAACCACCCTGTCAGCAAGAGCAGCTGCAAAATTCATATCACAGGTCGTTATTATCAGCGTTTGAGGCAAACCGGTCAGCAGTGTTATAAGATTGTTTCGGTTTCTCGGATCCAGACTGCCATCGGGCTCATCAAGAGTGATTATTTTGGGGGCCATAGACAGTATGGTCGCTATTGCGGCGGCTCGTTTTTGACCGGCTGAGAGATGATGGGGGGCTTTGTCGGCCATTTCTGCCAAGCCAACGGTCCGCAGCGCATCGGTAACACGTGCTTTTACCTGCTTACCTTCGAGACCCATATTAAGCGGCCCAAATGCTACATCATCGAATAAAGTGGGCATAAATAACTGGTCATCGGGGTTTTCCAGGCAACAGCCGAGCGAAGTCCGAATCTTCTTCAGATTTTTCCTGTTTATTTCCAGGCCTTCAATTAATACTTTTCCGGCGCCTTTTACAAAGCCGGCCATCGCAAGAAGCAATGTGGATTTGCCCGCTCCATTCGGGCCTATAAGAGCAACTCTCTGGCCGTGCTCGATGCTTAAACTTATATCGCTGAGTGCGGCTGTGCCGTCAGGATATTGGTACGAGAAATTTTCTATTTCGATTGCTTTCGGCATCCAGGGACTCCGCTATAAAACAGGTTTTACAAAAAAGTACAGGCCCAGCATAAAAAATATTGCGATAAGAGCGAAAAGCAGGTCACAGCGGCGAATTCGCAATTTTGACAGGCTGCGCCACGTGCGGTCGAATCCACGAGCCTGCATAGCAATGTTTATACGCTCGGCTGTGTCAATACTACGAATTAACAGGGAACCAACCATAGCAGCTGCGATTTTAAGTTCTCTCTTAAACCCAAGATTCTTGAGCCTTCGCACGTTCCTTGCTCGCAATATGTGATGGACTTTATCGATAAGAACAAATATGTACCGGTATAAGAAACCAAGCTGAATAATCAGCAGTTTAGGCAGCCCCAGCTTTTGTAAACCGGTAAGTAAATCGCCAAATCGCGTGGTAGAAACAAGGCTGATTAGTGCCAGCATTGTAACGACGAACTTTCCGAGAATAACAAAACAACGCACCCAACCAAGCGTAGTCCGCCCCAAAAAAGGTCCAAAAGCAACTCTCACAGGTGTTTTATCGTACAATGGGCAGCTCAAAGCCAACACCAAAACAAACGGGCTGACCAATAGTATTTGTTTGAAAACAAACCTGAGCGGAATTTTAGCCAGGACCAGAACAGCAACCGGTCCGACAGCATAACAAAATAAAATACTCAGTGAGGTGCGTGGTAAAGAAACAACCACAGCTGTAAAAATAAGCAAAACCACAAATTTTGCCCTGCTGTCAAGCCGGTGTATGAGCGAATCCTGATAAGCAAATTTGTCTATATGTGCGTGGTGCATTGTTAATGTCTCTTATACCCTATCTCTGCCTGAAGATATTCTTTTATGCTTTGTCAGGCTGCTTCTTTCTCAAAAACCAGGCTGTCACCCAGATGACCGCCATTGTTATGAGAGAACCCAGGACGCCCGCAAAGCTGGTCCAGCCTGCATGAGTGGCCGCTTCCTCCCCGGCGGTTTCTCCCGATTCCGATGGTCTGATAGAATAATCCGGCAGCGGGGAATATTTAGAATGGAAATCATCAACCGCGGCAATGGTAGAATCGTCGTTGAATACAAAGGCTTCGAAATCCGGCTGGTCTGGTCTTTCGGCATAACTCCATTCAAGGCCGTCCGGCTTATTTGAAGCAAGTAAGGAAAGTCCTGCACCAATAATAAAGGTAAAAACTGCAAGAGTTACAAGTACTGCTTTTCCGCTTAATCTGACTTTGCCCGGCAGCCGATTCACAACAATATCGGGTTTAACCTGCTGAAGGTATCCTAATACAGCAACGGTAATCAAACCCTCAACAAAACCAACTAAAAGATGAACCCCCAGCATTGTTATCAGAAAAGTTGAGAATGGAACCGCTAATACGCCGGACAGAGCAGCCTGTATCGGAACAAGAATCGCACCCGCCTCAATGGCGCTCACGCAGGCTAACATAGCTCCGATATACGTCTTTAAGCTGCTAAGGCGACCAGCCGTAACAGTCCTGTATAGAAAGTAGCCGAGATAACTGGGCACAAGGGCTATATTGATGATGTTGCATCCAAGAGCCAGCAAACCGCCATCCTGGAATATAAGGCATTGAATAACAACCACCGAGGATATGACTATCGCCCCGGCGTGAGGGCCCAATATTATAGCCAGAAGCACCGCTCCAACCATATGACCGCTTGTTCCGGGCATCGCCGGCAGCTGGAAATTTACCATTTGTGCAGCGAAGATAAAGGCTCCCAGAATACCCATAAGGGCAAGTCTGTCTGAGGTGATAATGTGCCTTACTTTCCGGCAGATAAATCCCAGACCAGCCGCAGCTACTGTAAGTGTTCCTGCAGCAACCGGAACCGATAGTAACTCATTGGCCATATGCATAAAAACATCTTCCTAAAAATCCTTTTAGTCAACTTTACTGTTTTTGTCGTTCTCCGTCGAGCAAATAAAAGAATTTAGAAAACCATTCCTACACACACTCCCAAAACCCAGGCAGCGGATGCTCACAGGCTAATCGAATAGATCCACTCTTCGTGATTTACAACCGTCAACCGCGATAAAATCAAGAAACAAAAAACCCTTTTCAGCTTTTAAGATCCAGCACGGGAGAATCAGAAAAAGCATCTATTTCGTCTATTTCAATGACATTTTCCTTGATGGAAATTATCTTACATCGACTGATTGCAATCAAGTTCGGACGTACCGGCGAATGAGTAGCAAAGACGCCGGTTAGTGGATTATTTTTGTTGCCACGAGGATGGACCTGTAATATTGAGCGTTTTTGTGGAGTGTCATTGCGGTCGAACCAGTACAATACCGTAACATGAGAATGTTTATCCAATCCCATAAGCCCGGGAAGATACTTCTCGTCGAGAACAATCGTAGTTCGGTCACCTTGCTTTACAACCTTGCCAATTGGATAAAGTGTAAATTGCTTTGCTGAAACCTGGTCTTTATTTGCAGTAAACCGTTGTACACACCCAACGCTGCAGAGGCTTACCGCCAAAAGCAAAGCTGCCATACTTAACAAAACCATTTTGCTATCCATATCTAAACCCTTCCTTTGCAAGAAAAACAAACATTCACAGAGCGCATAAGAATAACATGTTCGTGCTACGAGGTCAATAAAATTGTTGACAAAAAAGTGTAATACTTTTTAATGCACCGGTTTGAAACTGAAATCGGTGTTTTCAAGGAGACTATAAGATGCCATCGGAAAAAGCTCTCGTTATGGATTTGAACGATAAGTGCGAATATCAACGACTTTTTGCAGGCCGACCGCAAACCTGCGGAATGCGCTCGGGCAGAGTATATCTGGCTCCCGGCGAAGACTGCGGCCAACATAGTACGGATGCACGTGAAGAACTGCTGGTTTTCCTTTCCGGCCGGGGTATGGCTGTAGTCGGTGAAAACGAGTCTTTCCAAATCGGGCAGGGCAAAGTGGCATACATACCGCCTCACACCAACCATAACATTAAAAATACCGGCGTAGAACCGCTTATCTACATCTATTGCGTCGCCCCTGTAAGTGCTCAATCTGATGAAAAAGAGCACCAACACTGAAGATTTCTAAAAATGATTTGATTGTCATTCTAAGCTGCAACCAAAGAATCTCAGTTTCGCACAAAGGGATAGCAAGAAAGGATTTTTTTACTTATTTCCCACCTGACGTTTCTATTTCCCATAATTCCACGGCTGTTTTAGCAATATCGCGATATATTTGTTGCGCCTCTCGGAAAATAGCCTGTGCCTTTTCTCGCTCTTCGCCAGATGGATATCGACCGGGCTTTTCACTGACTTTTATCAGTCGGTCTATCCAGCCAATCATATATTCGGCGTCATGTTTCGATGCAGTTGGTTTGCCGTCAACCGTAATGTATACAGGACTGGTATGTGCCTGACGCAAACAACCGTCAGGAGCTGTAAATATCGCCCGCGCAACCACCCATCCACTGCGGTTGGGCCTCAGTTTCAGCTCTATCGAGCGCTTGAGCAATGGTGAGGGAGGTTTGTCATCCAGATTGATTTGCCTGATTATTTTCCCGTTATAAATTAGCTCTAACGAGCTAAGTGGTTGAATACTATGCAATTGTGCTTTGATTTGGATTGGCTCACTTTTGCCTGTTGTGTACCAAATTGTTGCTCCGCTGTCCAGACCATTGGCCGTCAGTATAAGCATAGGTCCGCTGGTTGCGAATGTCCGGCCGGAATGGATTGCCTTGAGATAGTTGGCCTCGGTAAGAGGGCCTTCAAGTTTAGCATATGTCCTGCAATAACCTAAAGGTGCAGGCATTACGCCCATCGCCGTACCGCCGGTAACCGCCAGCTTGAATCCACAGTTCAAAAAGCGGTAATATGTAGAACTCGTGCGGTGAAAAAGCTCATTTTTGCCCCAGTCTCTATGCTCCTGTTCGAAATCGGCCCCGGCCATTCCCCAGCCTATCGGCAGAGTAGTTTCCCTATGATAGTGGTTATGGCATACCTGAACAGAATCAAATAGCCCCAGAGCCACACCTACCACGTTTTCGCCCCATATTGGTTTATCAGTATCAATCACACATTCAGGCGAAGTTTCTTTTGCACTCCTTGCCAAAACAACATCGCAGGGATATTTGACCATTTTGGGAGGTATTGCTACCGGCCTGGTCAATCCGAACATCAACAAGGCCCCCACAGACTCAAAGGGCTCTCCACCTATACGCTCGATTTCCTCGTTTTGCAGCGTTATCAAATGTTTTGCGTCGGCGTAGATACTCGGGCCTTCCGGCCAGACAGGCCAGATATAACCCAGCTTTTTGCTCTGCTGGTTCCAGATATTCTTCTGGTGGTTCCAGACGGTAAGCACAGGCTCAAAATTTATATCATCAGCCAATGCCGTTTGCCTGAGCATGTGGAGGTCATTAACTCCAAAATGACAGTGCATATCAGCCGAATACCAGCCCTTTTCACACATATTTATCCATCGCACGAGGCTGACTTCTACTTTTGTGGTTTGATTTTCCTGTACTGTAACTTCTTTATTGACAGTGCGATATTCCTTGCCTCGCTCGATATGAATGAGGGCTTTGCCGGTGGGAACTTCGATGACAAAATGGCCGTCACAGGAAAAACTGCGGTCTTTTGTATATGGCTTACAGGATGGCGTAATGGGCTTAAAAAACCTTTCACCATCGATTTCTACCCACGCTCGGCACGGCAGAGGTGTATCTTTGCCAGCTTCGTGGACTGTAACTGATACTGTGCCTGTGGCGGCCCGGAGGAGGTTAGGGCAGGCAAATGCCGTTAGGATAATGGCCATCGTTAATATTTGCCCGGATTTACTGTTTCGCGATGTAGTGTTTCGCCGCATAGTTTTGTTCCTTAAAAAGCCCATTTGTACAATTTTGAGTTTAACGTTGTTATAATTGCTTTTCAAATTCTTTATTTTTTGGGGAAATTTAGTAACCGGTCAGTTATGGGTGGGAAGTGGCTGGTTATGACGAGTCTAAGCTG
>CAZIKS010000095.1:0-14171 GCA_964539795.1 uncultured Pirellulales bacterium | reverse complement strand
TATGGCCTTTTGTGTATATATCTTCGACCCACGTCCCACGGGCGTATGAGCCGAAGAGGATTATCATTTGGACATCAGAGAATTTATCCAGAATAATATCCCTGACCAGCGCCAGTTCATAATGCTTTCGCTTCGGTAAATGTATTAGAGACTTTTTCATAGGTAGATAGTATAGCATTTTAAGACAAAGCTACAAGGGTTTATTTGGATTGGCATAAAACAGGTGGTCAATGTGAAATTTTTCGACGAATTTCGTGAGTATGTGCAATTTTAAGTTCGTATCGGTGGTAATTTGCGGTAGGGCTGATTTTAAGGCCGGCAAAAATGAAGGATTTATATTTTTCTTGCTTTCGGTGATTAAATCTGGTATATTGGTTTTGTAACTAACTATTAATAAATTGACGTTTTCAATAACAGCCGTGTATGGTATCAACCGGCACATTTTGGGAGGAGTTAAAGGTGTTCAAAAACAAATCTACGCTAAAAATCACAGTTTGCTTAATTATTTCAATACTTGCTTCGCCTCTTAGCGTTTATGCTTCCTTAGCTGAAAAATACCCGGGCGATGTGGGTATTGAGAGCGACCCGAACGTTATTTTCATAGAGAACTTCGAGGAAGGCTCTATCCCCGCTGTAATAGCGCATTGGGATAGCCACAAAAGGTCGGACCGTATGTCGCTTGTAGCGGATGTCCCGCTGTTAAGTTCAGGAGAGGCTTCAATTTTGATGACACCTATTGTCCATGATGCAAACGCGGTGGATTTATATAGGCGTCTTTTGCCCGGCTATGATGAACTTTACTTCCGTTTTTACGTCAAAATTGACATCGAATGTAATCCAATCCACCATTTTGTCCATATGGGCGGCTATAATCCACCGACTTCCTGGCCGCAGGGCACTGCAGGATACAGACCTGATGGTGACGACCATTTCACTACGGCAATCGAACCGCACGGTGCCGCATGGAGATGGGACTACTATACATACTGGATGGAGATGAGGTCTTGGCAGACGCCGGAGGGCGTGCCCGCCGACCCCTGCAATCTGGAACGCGCATATTTTGGCAATGACTTCATAAATGACAGCAGTTTTAATGTAGTGCAGGGACAGTGGTTGTGCATAGAAGTAATGGTAAAGATGAACTACCCGACCGACCAACGAAATGGTGAACAGGCAGTCTGGGTCAACGGCCTGCCCTGGTATAAGGGTGGACAATTAGTCAGTTACCTCGGAGAAGGCTTCCCTAACGGCTATTGGCAGAATGACAGTTGGTATCCCGACTTGGGCAGTGGTCCATTTGAGGGTTTCCGATGGCGAAGCGTGGAAGCACTGAAACTGAATTTTTTCTGGCTTGAAACATATATCACAAGCGAAACTATAGCCCCGGGACACATTAACAAGATATGGTTTGATGATGTTGTCATAGCAAAAGAATACATCGGGCCGATATATGATGCGGAATACGCATGTATGGAGGCGCTGAGATACATAGCGAATGACTGGCTCGAGAACGGATATTATTCACAGGTAAATCTATGCGAAGATAATATCATTGACCTTAAAGACTTCTCCGTGTTTGCCTCGCAATGGCCGGATGAGTGCCAGTTTTACACACCGCTGCCGGTGCCGGAGCCTTTGGAGGATTTTGAGTCTTTCAGCTCGACAACCGAGCTGAGAACTGTATGGGACCCGACTGGGGCGACGAAAACGTGGTATTTTCTTACAATAGATTATGTACACAGCGGTGAGAGGGCCGTGAGAATCTCGGCATGCAATTATGATGAACCCTATTATTGCGGCATCAGCCGAACAGGCGCTGCTGAGGATTACACGCTTGGGGGGACCGGTGCAAGTTTATCTGTCTGGTATAGAGGAGCTCCAAGCATTGACGAGATATACGTGAGATTAACAGATTCCAGCGATGCAGTTGCCGTTGTAAAATACAGCGACGCCTGGGACATCAGCGATTTGGAGCTGGAGGAATGGCAGCAGTGGACTATTGACCTGTACTATTTCACTGATTACAATCCCGCCTTTGATTTGACACACGTCAAAACACTTGAAGTTGGAGTCGGCGACTGTGTTAGTCCGCGTCCTGTCGGAGCCGGCGAGGTATTCTTTGACGATATCGGTCTGAATCGATAATAATTAAACTGAAAAATTCCAACAAAAAGACCATTATCGCCTCTATAGACATTATCGCTTAGCCAGACTTCGCTTAAAATCTCTAAGTCGAAAATATCTGTTACCTACCCCCGTCTCGGTGGAAATCGGCTTCGCAAGGCAACATCTCCGGTAAAAGTCTCATTTCTGCTGCAAAGTGATAATCAAACCTGAGTGTAGGATTAAAGGAAACACTATTTATATTGACAAGAAAGGATAAACCTTTTTGAAAGAAGTTCTTCCTTCTCCACTACCATCAGCTACTGCAGAGATACGACTTTAAAATTGGAAATTTTGAAAACAGCCCGGGAACCTATAGCCCTGAATCCTATTTTGCCGCCTGTCGGTATTTGGTCTTCGATCTCTTGCGGGTCGGTAAAAGCACTGGCCAATTTTCCATCGACGTACAATTTACAAGTCGGGCCCCGTTTGACAATAGCTACATGGTACCATTTATGTATTTGCTTACAGGGATCCTGGCCCTGTGCCATAAGATGTATTCCGGGATTACGCCGCCAGTTTGAAAGTCCCGTATGCTCTGCATTATCTTCATAGCGGTTTAATGAAACATGATAGGAACGTGTAGAAGCATTTTTGTCGATATAATCAGCAAATATGCATGTGCGTTTCGGAACACCCGTAATAGTATCGGCTCCGTTTATTCCTTTCATAGCAATAAAACGGGGCATTTTTTCGCCTTTTTTTCAATTTTTCCGCTTTTTTTTCGTTTTTTCGTCTTTTTTTGGCTTTTTTTGACTTTTTTTCAACCCCCACCCCCATTTTCAGCCCAAAATCAATTCATGCCATAGGTAGGGTACTTTAAAACCCAAATACCCAAAAATCTGCGTCATCTCCCGCTCACCAGCCGGTGCAATTTACATATCACAACCTGAGCCCCCAGCCCCCCTAACACCACAAAAAAGCCGAACCAGTATGGAGCATAAGGCCCCACATTACCGCTCAAATACCCCCCTGTCAATGACCCTATCACCATACCAAGGCACAACGTCGTCTCGTGAATCATCGTCCGCCGCTGCCGGTTTTGGGCCCCTGAAATACCATAATACAGGTGTGACGCATACAAAAACGCCTGTCCGCCACCCGCTAACCCCGCCGCCGCAAACAACACCCCCAGGCTCTCTCCATTCAATATCAGCCACATACTCAAAAGCAGCATCCCTTCTGTCACTAAAAAAATCCACAGCACATAATGCCATAAACGCGTCCTTGCAGCCGCAAAAAAAACCACCAAAACACCCGCACTCATTATCATAATCGCTGTCCCGTAATTCGATTCTGAAAACCCAAGGTTACACTTAAACAGCAAAGCAAGCGGCGTCCTCACAAGTCCGATGCAGATAAATGATATCAGCAAACCTACCCTGCTCATCAACATAAATCTCCGCCGTTTCAGAAGTTCCATCGCCTCCATGCTCTTTACCTCTCCGTTGTTTGCACCAGCCGCACCCCCTTTCCCCGGCTTACCGGCAAAGCTCACCCCTGCAAAACTCAAACCGGACATTAAAATACCGACGATAATCGGAAGCCTCGAATTCACTTCTACCAAATACCCTCCGATATATGGCCCAACCATAATTGAAAAAGACCAGAAAACATTAAAAAGTCCCAGCCGCCGATTAAGCTCGCGCCCTTCATAACCAATAGAAAGCCAGTTCATAACTCGTGGCCAGAACATCACCGCCGCAAGACCTTGTACCGTTGCAAGCCCTATCAGTATCAAAATCGCTCTCTCGCCTAAATACCCCTTCTCTGCTGCTGTTAACGTCAAATAACCAAGCACTGGGACCATCGTTATTACACCGGTCCCGCACTGTACTACCCGTTTAATATTGAATCTCTCCAGCCTAATCCACCCCAGCAATGACGCCACCAACGCCGTCATATAACCCCCAAAACCCAGTCCGATACACAAGCCAACTTCGAAATCCGAACCGCCAAGCCGCTTAGTTATAAAAGGCAGCGCAACCAGCCATATCCCGTTATAAAGACCCTGAAAAATCACCCCTGCATATAGGCCGGCTACATCACGCTCATCAACCCAAAACCTCTTCAAAACCATTATTGGCCAAATATTCTTCACTTATTTCTTAACGCTCCAAAAATCAAAATTCCAAACATAAAAAAAATAACATTACCACTACTCTCCTGCTTTTACAAGATTAACTCAAATTATCCCGCTCTCAGGATAAACCTTTGTTTCAGATTAAAATCACGCATTGGCTATTTCCTACAACCAGTTAGTGTAGGCTCAATAGAAAATGTGATTAATCTATGACTTGAAAAATCTATGCCCCCCTTCTCTCCCAATATTAAAATCTGTCTTAAAGGCGGCAGTATTATATACTTATAACCGCCCTACGGCTGGTCAAAATTACTGTGCAGCCATTGGGAAGCCATAATCGCAAAGTCATCGAAATCCACCCTGCAGTCATCGTTAAGGTCGCCAGCCAATTTTGACATACAGCCCCTAACTTCAGGTCCGTCAAGTACTACCGCATATATATCGGCTTTGTCGTTACGGTAATCTTCCCATACCACTACATTGCCGCTTACAGCAGGATTGATTTGGTGGGAGGTATTATCTGTTATTCTAAACTCCTCTTTTGTGGTCAGATTATACCCGTAGATGTCCCGGTTGCCGTGCCGATTATCCTCCCAGACTACAATATTGCCGTCTATATCGGGATTTTCCTGTGATGAAGATTCTGTGGCAATCGCAAACTCAGCCGGGCTGTCAGGCTCAGATATATCGGCGCCATAAATATCCCAATTACCCGATCGGTCATCCTGCCAAACCACCATATCGCCGCTTAAAGCTGGATTTTGCTGTTGGTCTTCGAAGTATGGGAAGTAAAACTCATCAGGTTTGTTTCTCTGCCAGATATCGGCGCCAACAACATCCTCATCACCAAAAGAATTGTCCTGCCATATCGCTGTGGTCCTGTAAACAACCGGATTTTGCTGGTCCAGCTCCAAGTCTGTGATAAGAAACTCGGCCGGGGCATAAGGGTCGGTTATATCAGCCCCGTAAATATTAAAATTTCCGGCAAAGCCATCCTGCCAAACCACCGTATTGCCGCTGACAGCCGGGAACTGTTCGTCATTTCCGGCAATGTCGGAAACCGGAAATATCAGCATATCGCCCGGGTCGTTAATATCAGCAGCCCAGATATCCCAGTCTTCGTACTGCTCCCATATTATATAATCCTGCCACACTACAGTATTTTCGTAAACGGCCGGGTACATCTGGTCATTGGCGTCGCCAATTACAAAAACAAACGGTTCGGCCAAATTATTGATATCCGCAATATAAATATCATAGTCGCCGTACTGCTCGACAAACTGCTGCCAGACTATAATCTCACCGTAGATATCGGGGGCTTCCTGGTCGTCAGTTGTTTCGAAGACCCTAAACTCCTGCCAGCCGGCCCCCTGCGAGCTAAACATCAGAAGCATCGCAACAAACACAACCGTTTTCAATCCTGTCGAACCTGTCCGGTTCATCGTTCTGCTCTCCTGCAAAAGCCTCATTGATGTTATTTCTCAGAAGAACCTTCGGTTTTGAGCTTTTCCGCAAGGTTGAGCAGCACTTCCGCCGCCTTGTTATTCACAGAATCAAGCCTGGCCTGCTGCAAAGGCTCAATTGCCTCTTCAGTTTCACCAATGCCGAGTAAATGATAGCCCAACAGAAGCTGCAGATCCGCGTTTGTCTTGTCAAGGTCGGCCTTCTCGGTAAGACGGTCAATTTGCGCAAAGAGCGTCTCCTCATCAGGATAAAGACCACGAGGATAAAAAACGCCTTCCTGTTCGGGTGTAACTTTCAGCAGGGCGCCTCGAAGCACCTCAGCGGCTGCAATATATTTCTCTGCGGCCAAAAGTGCCTGAGAATATGCAAACGGCAGTATCATATCATCGGGTGCAAGCTCCATCGCTTTGGCAAACTTCTCAGCGGCCACGTTGTAACCACCTATTTCAAAAGCCTTTACGCCATCATCAAAGTAAGTGTCAGCCAAAGTTTGTCCCGCCGGCTCCTCAGCCGATTGCTGGGCCATCCTCTCACGAACGTCTGCAAAAGTGTTCTCGTCAATGCCTGACTGGCCGTAATCACCGGTCGTGGCAACTCCATCAGTATCATAGTAGTTGTACGTGTAGTAATTGTTAGTATCTCCTTCGACTTCACGAGCAATAGGATAGTAGCCATACCAATAATATGGGTGGTAGCCATACCAGTAATAACGCCTATAGCCGTAGTCTATAGGCCAGTACCCGCCGAGACTAATGAAAACATACTTGCGGTGGTAGTAAGGCCAGAAATACCGACACGTATAATGAGATCCCCAATTATAGTATATACCGAAATGGTATTTGGGATGAATTATTCTGTGCCGTACCCTGTTATGCCGGTCATAGTACACATGCTCGTTACGATGGGCTCTTTTTACTACATTCTGTCGTTCACGATATCGCTTTCTCGGCCTGTTGCGGTTTATACGACTACCGCTCCTAACGGCACGGCCTCCATCCCTGGTACGACCTCCGTCTCTGGCGCGGCCTCCGTCTCTGGTGCGTCCTACATCTCTGATACGGCTTCCATCTCTGGTACGGCTTCCATCTCTGGTACGGCTTGAGTCTCTGTTTTTAGTTACAACTCTCATATTATCCACCGTCTTAGTTCTGTCATTATTACCTTCTGCGGAATTTCTAATTCTCTTTCGATTTCTCACAGTCGGCTTTCTCATCTCTGAACCGTCCGATCTTCTATCGCCAATCCTGTAGTTCATACGCTCGCGGTTCCGGGTGGTTACGGTTCGACTTCCCTGGCCCTTTTCAACCACTCTTGTACGGGCTCTGTCGGTGGTGACCGTCCTGGTTGCATCGGTCTTCGGCCTGATAACGCGAGTATTTGTCCTCTTAGTGCCAACTAAAGACCTATTTCCGCCTATGGAACTGACAATGCGTGAAGTCTTGCCGGTACTTATGCGAGTATCCGAACCTGCAGACCTCCGAGTTTTCGTCCTGGTACGTGCCATTGACAACGTAGGTCCAACATTGGATTTTTGCACTGTACTACCATATGACCTTCCTGCACCGATAGAACTAACTATACGGGAGGTTTTTCCCAAGCTTATCTGGCTCCTCGGTTTTACAGTAACTTGTCTCGATGTTCGTAAATTTGTTCCCACCGAGCCTGTGCCACTGAAAAAATTACGCGTTGTTGTACTAACGGTCGTTCTCGGTGTTCTTGAAACAGGACGGCTGGAACTCACACTCCGAGGCTGACTTCTGGTTACTACTCTATTAGTCTGGCGGGTTCTGGATCTAAAAGCTCCGACGGTACTACTTCGCCCGGACGATCTTGATATACTCGGCCGGGATACCGGTCTGGATGTTCGTGCAGGGCTTGAAACTCGCGCACGTGAGGAAACTCGCGCAGATGTGGAAGTTCTGCTGCGTGTTCGGCTTACGCTCGATGACCCTCGACTGGGCGAACTGGTTCGACCTGCCGAACTACTGCGACTTACCGAACTACCTCGACTTGCTGAACTACCTCGGCTTGCCGAACTACCTCGACTTGATTTACCACCTCCACCACTACCTCTTTTTGCTAAGACAGGCTCTACAAACAGCATCAGGACCAAAACGACTGTAATAAAAACAACCTTGATATTTCTTAACGTTAACATGGTACTTCTCCTTTCTCTGGCTATATCTCCGGTTCAACATCCAATGGCCTTCGAACCGGCCTGCCAGACGTCCCCCAATTATTGCTACTTAAAATTTTAACTGCTATCTCTTCTTTCATCAATACTGTAGATATTTTTTTCATATGGCCTCCTTTCGCAAAATCGGTGTTAATTCGCTGGTTTTGTGAAAACTCGATACCGTCTCTATTCGTGATAACCTGCCCTGTTAAATCAGGTTTGTAGTTTTTCTTTTTCAGGGCCATCTTTCTTTCCTTTCCAGGTCAAGTAAAGACTTCAATCTTAAATCTTCTACTTTTGCATCGCTATAGGCCTATTCTTCTTAGGCCTTGGTTTCCTATGCCTTGGTATCCTATGCGGTGGTTTCGTAGGTGCTGGTTCTTTAGCCTCAGGTTTCATATCGAAGACTGTGATGCGTCTTTTCGTATCTAAAGAAACACGCCTTTTCGTATCTAAAGAAACACGTCTTTTCGTATCTAAGGAAAGACGCTTTTTCTTATCTAAAGACATTCTCCTTCTCGTATCAAAAGACAAGAGTTTTCTAAGACGGGAAGAACTGCGCAACGGTGCAGGGGCATCCTGCTTTCTGAAATGTTCTTCATGAGGTTGACGTTGTTTTTTCCACTTTGCGACTCGCCGTTGTTTGGAATTCCCGACCTGATGGATACCTGTTTTGTGGGTTCTTCCTGAATTATTTCGCCACGAAGTTTTTAATTTCGTTTCTTGCGTGGCTTTTTGTGAGGATGTCGAAACTTTACCTGAAGCCTGACCTGTATTTGAGGATTTCTGATTTTTTATTTCCACCTGATTCGATTTAGTACCTATTTTGCGAGCTCTCTTTGCTAAGACAGGCTCGGCAAACATCATTAATAGCAAAGTCCCTGTAACAAAAACAAACTCAACATTTTTCCAATATCTTACCGTTAACATAGTACGCCTCCTTTCTCTAAATTCTTTTTAATTCAGCAGGCCCTATTTGTTCTCCATTCGATATATCAAATAGATAGATTTCAGGCTGGACAAAAAGCGAATGTCTCTTTTGTGTGTCCGTCGTTTTGTTCTTTGTCAGGGCCATCTTTTTTTCCTTTCCAAATATCAAGTGGTTTCATTCATTAGCTTCTACTATATATTAGAACAGATGTTCTAAAAAAGTCAAGCTTTTTTTTCATTTTTGTATGATTTTTTTTACATATTTCTGTCTAATTTTATAAACATAGGCCATATAAAGACTTAAACCCCCATACTAACTATATTCAGACTAAAATTTTGACAAATTAGTTTGCTCTTTTTAGCAGAAGGGGTATAATTTTATTAAGTACGCCCTATTCCGTTGCAATACCGGCTATTGAAAAACAGGGCTTAAACAAGGAGAAAATGATGGCCCAAAAGGTTAAAAACCCTTTAGCTCAGGCACTTGGGCTTGTGCTTCAAAGCACAAGGGACAAGATGGGAGGCGTCTCGTCTTCTGAAATAGCATCGCGCTTAGGTCTGGCTGCCTCGCATTATCGAATGATTGAAGCAGGTTCTGCAATTCTACATCCATCACGAGCCATAAAAATTGTCCAGACATTCGACACTATTGAGTTTATCCCGCTGTGCCAGCTATTGGTTGCCATTCAGATACTCGACTCGGCAAAGCAATCAGTTAAAGATATGCAAACCACTGCCACCCTGCTCACAGAGGCAAATCCTGCACTGGTCAAGGTCTTAAAAGGATTCGGCAAAATCTGGAAAGTAATCGACACCTCTGAACCCGCTGAAGTCGCCAAACAAATCGCTGCACAGGGTATTGTCAAAGAATTGGAATCGTTTTTAACCACCGAGCCTGTTACCTTCACAGCCGACCAGATTGATAATTTTATGACACCAACTTATCAGTATCCTATTTCAGGACAACTGTATAATAAAATCGGCAACATCCTGCAGGGAGTCGCCCCTTTCTATCTTGACACGGTACTGCAGTTGATTGATAACCTCAAAAATATCACTCCCCGTGTGACCCCGGAAGAACTGGCCGGTTGGGAATCTTCACACAAGAACAGAATCTCGCACATAATCGGAATCGTTAGAAAACCTGAAATCATACTGGACGTTGACACCTTTGATTATACTTTTCTCTGGCAGGAAAATTTCCAGAAAATGCTGATAATTCACCGCGATAAACCCGAAATCCAATCCGGGCCTATACATCAAAGAATAGCCGATTGTCTCAAAACAAAATTTGAGTCAGAACGTGTCAAATACGAACGGGAACTAACCACCTTCGACGAAATTGTACATGAAAAACTCACTATCGAGTACGGAAAAAACAATACCGATAAAATAGACCGAGTCCTGCTATACAGGGACGTTGCGATGAACAACCTCTGGTTTTACATTATGAACAGCGGCTATGTGGTCCCATTCATTGACAATGCCACTTCGGGTTCAACCGCCGCAGACATTTACGGCACAAGCCTGGCCTATGATGAAACATGTGAAAAACTGGTTGATATTAAGGAATTATGCAGTGATATCGGATTCAAACTTTGAAAACATTGACTCATATTGCGTCAAGATAGTAAAAACAACACCCAAAGTATCCGAAGAAGAGTTGTTCTCTCTCAAACGGTGCTACCTTGGCATAAGTATCGATAATCCCGTGTTTTACGGAAAGTCACTGCAGGCGCTGCTGTTATGGGCTACCGGAAATTTCGACCGGTGCCTGGTAATAATAGGAGATTATCTGCGACGATACAACGAACAGATATTCAACGGCCTGCCTATCGATAAAGCCGTAAAGGCCTCACAGGATGCAGGTGACTTATTTATCCTCCAGACAAGCCAGCTCTTTGAGCAACTGGACAGTGAGAAAATCACCATAAGCAGATGGAAACCGTGTCTTGAAACCAATGAGTTTAAAAAGTCCAAAGCCACAATAGATGACCTTTTCAACTCGGACCCCAATTTCAAAACAGCCGTTACAAGGGACGCATTTTCTTTTGCAAAAAGACAGGCCAGGCAAAAACGCACATTAGCGGTGCCAATGGAAGATGCCATAGAGCTTTCCTCTAAATATCTTATGGAAGAAATAGCTGTTTTCAATGCATTGAGCGAGCAGGGTTGGAATGTGGAATTGTATCCCGGCCCGGAACTGCGAGTGCTGGTAGAGATTGCAAAAGGAAAATATTCACATGTCCCCCAGGGCCTGAAGAAAAGAATTAACGTCGAACTGCAAATCTGTGAAAGCAGGGCGGATTGATTATGGCCATTATTGTAATAAGTGCGCTCTTACTGGCTTTTATCGTCTACATTGCAGTTGGGCTTTTCCTGGGACGCCTGACAAAAGATGTCGCTGACCTGCTTCCGCTGGCCTTTAACAGACAGGCCCGCGTGAAAAATTCATCCGAATTTTCCGCCAGCACCGTGGCGACTACTATTTCGCTTGCCACTGTTGTAATGGCTTTTTTTGAACTGGCTCGTAACCTCGGAATATGGCTGCTCTGGGCTGTCATTACCACTTCAGCAGGACTTTGGGTCGTCAGGTTATTCGCAAAAAGAATCTGGAAACGAATCTCCGAATACGACCACCGCCCGACGCTGCACGAATTCTTAGGCACAGAATTCAGCTCCGAGGCCCTTTCTTATGTAGGTGCTGTTTGCACCAGCTTAGGCTTCCTGGGGGCTTTTGCCATCGAATTGACCGTCGGTTCAAAGTTTTTTGCAGGTCTGGTACCGGTCGTCCCCGCTTGGGTCGTCGTCATAGTTTTGTCGGTAGTCGCTTTTGTCTATACTGCTGTGGGAGGTTTCCGAGCAGTAATTGTAACCGACAGAATACAAATGTTTTCAATCTGGTTATTGCTGTTTTCGCTGCCTCTGTTTTATATTTCCTATGTAGCAACTCACGGCGGCTGGGCACAAAGCTTTAATAATATACCGTCGGGCACGCTCGATTTCTCTTATAGAGAAGGACTCATAGCATTTCTTCTGGGTATCTTTGTGATTAACGTCCCGACTTTCATTTCGGATATGAGTATATGGCAGAGGATAGCCGGGGCCCAAAAAAATCGAACTGTCATCGGCGGATTATGGAAGAGTGTTTTTATATCCGCCGCAACCTGGGGGGCATTCGCTATACTGGCGTGCTTTGCTTTTATGATAGTTAAACCTGCAGACAGCGGTAACCCATTGGTGCTGGTGCTCAATGTTATTGGAAACACTAAAGGGCTTTTTCCGGCCTGTGTTTTGTTCTTTGTGGTTTTAGGATTATACGGTGCAATGCTCTCGACCGCCTCCACCCAGCTAATAGCCGTATCACACACGCTTTATGAAGACGTTTTTTCGCATATAAGAAAACACTCTCTCAAAGACAGACTCGAATCGAAAAAAGAACTCGGTATCTCAAGGACCATACTTGTACTCGCAGCCATAATTTCGACCATACTGGTACAATTGCTTTCAACTGCCGGCTTCTCAATAGCAGATTTGGTTTTTGCTATATATGGAGCACAGCTCGGCCTCTGTCCACTTGTAATTTCAGCTCTGTTCCTAAACAAAGAACAGCTCAAGACCCTTTCGACACCGGCAGCTCTGGCAATAACCACAGGATTTGTAACAGGATGGGGCACTGCAATATACGGCAGACTAACTACGAACACTAACCTCGTTTTTCTGGCGCCGGTTTCCAGCCTGGTTGTATCATCACTTATTCTCTGCGCCGGCTTTGTAATTGACAGGATAAATAAGTTGCGCCACCGGGTATGAACTGGACCTTAATAAAAACAGTTATCAAGGCCAGAAGAAACGGCCTCCTTCATTTAGTGCCCGCCACCGAATTTACACGCCTTGATTGCCTGGCTGATAAATGTGCCATCTGCTGCAAACTTCTGGGTATGCCTGTTGTTACTCCACAAGAAGCTGAAAAAATAGACCGCCAATGGATTTTAAAAGATGAACACGGGATGTTTATAAAGTCGGACGAGTCCGGCTGTTGCCTGCTCAAAGAAGGCCTCTGCTCACTTTACGCCGACAGACCCGAAGGCTGCCGGGAATATCCCTGGTATAATATAGATGGAAAGCTATACTACGATACCGGCTGTCCCGGGATAAAACATGATGAAGACCAGCGGCCGGATGTTAATGACATTCAGCCTTTCGAGAACTTCTTCCCGGGAACATCAAAATTCACACGTTGGCTGGTCAGGAAAATATGTCTAAGGAAATAAGCAGCTCTTTTTTGAAAAGCTATTTTCAACCGTCAGTTACTTTGGTCTAATATTTTTTTTCTTCTATCCGGGAGAACAAAATGAAATCATTTGCTCACCTGTCCATAGTGCTTATCTCGTTTTGCCTGCTCCTCAGTGTTAGCTTCAGCAAAGAAACAGACAGGAAACCTGAAAATAGCAACATTGAAAAGTCACCGACAACAAAAATACAATCCACAGATACCTTAGATGTTAATCGGCGTCTCTCAAAGAAAAAAAACTATGTAAAAATAGCGACGATTGGGCCTCGGCCTTTGACCGTTGACCCCCAAATCGAGCCGCAGAAAGTCGTTGATAAAATAATTGCTCACTGGCAGAAAAAGTTCGCCCAGGTTCTGCCGGACAAGCCCGATTTAATCGTTGTTCCGGAAGCGTGCGACCGCCCGGCCGGATTCTCTCTCGACAAAAGGCTGCAATACTATCGCGTTCGAAAGAACCAGGTCCGCGATTACTTTGCCGCCGTCGCAAAAGACAACAATTGCTATATCGTATATTCAGCAGACAGACAAACCGACGAAGGCTTCTGGCGCAACTCCTGTGTAATGCTCGACAGAAAAGGCAATATCGCAGGTATCTACAATAAAAACCACCTTGTCATTGAAGAAAACACACAAGCCGGCATCCTTTACGGCGAAGACGCACCTGTGATTGAGTGTGATTTTGGAAAGGTTGCTTTTGCTATATGTTTCGATTTGAACTTCGACGAACTACGGGCAAAATACGTCGAAGCCAAACCCGATCTCATAATTTTCACCTCAATGTATCATGGCGGCTTAATGCAGCCGTACTGGGCATATTCCTGTCGCAGCCACTTTGTCGCCGCCGTTGCCGGCCTGCCCTCTGAAATCTACAATCCTTTAGGCCAGGTCATAGCCTCCAGCACCAATTATTTTGATTTCGCAGTTGCCGCTGTTAATTTGGATTGCCGCCTTGCCCATCTCGATTATAACTGGGGCCGTCTAAAAGCAATGAAAGACAAATACGGCCCACAGGGTAAAATTACCGACCCGGACCGCCTCGGGGCTGTATTACTTTCCAGCCA
>CAZIKS010000094.1:0-14251 GCA_964539795.1 uncultured Pirellulales bacterium | reverse complement strand
TTTGCTCATCTGGTCGGCGAAAAATATTCCGCCAAACATATTCTTGGCACCGGGACATTGTCCCCTTTCGAGAATGACAACGTCCACGCCGGCTTTGGCAAGAACATACCCACAGGCAACTCCAGCCGGCCCCGCCCCTACAATAGCTACTTCACATTTATGCATTGCTTTCTTCCGTCTGTTTAGTCCGAGAGCTTCTTGTGCCAAACACTTCTTTTATACCTGTGACTTTTCCTTTTACTCCCTGGACGCTACGCCCAAGACTGTATACGAAACTGTACAAAAAGGTTTTTTTGTCTTTAGATACTTTTTCGCCTTTGGCCTCATGTTTCTCGTTGAGTTGTGCATTGATGCCGTAAGAACTGAAAAATTCTTCGAAATAATCACAATTTAAACAATCCCCCTTGCAGCGGATTAGTTCTTTGCCAAATTCCCGCACGACAACGAAGCAATAATTTATCCGACTTCCATATAGTAAGCAGTCCTTACACTCTTTATCACAATTACTCTCTTGCGGATATTCCCAGCAGTGGCAAAATGATTCAGATGTGGCTCCGATCTTTTCTTTATGGAAAGTCTCATAAAAAGATATTGCTTCGGATACCGGAATCCTGCAATGGCCTCCCACAGTTTTCATCGTTCTAATTTTGCCTTGGTTAACCCAATTGATGATAGTGAAACGTGAAACACCACAAAGTTTCGCAAGTTCGGTGGTTGTCAGACAATCGTTCCGCATAATGACCTTGTTTTTAGTTATGGTCTCTTTTAGCATGGTAAATAATCCTCTCTCTCTCTCTAAAAAGTGCTATCCTTCTGGTTACTTAGCTGCTTAGAACAAGCTCGCTATCTTGCTTGCTGTCTGATATGATCAACTCTTCGGTTCGTACTTTTTTTATTTCTTCGGTTAAGGCCGGAACTACTTCAAGGACATCTCCCACAATACAGTAGTCAGCCACGTTAAAAATCGGTGCCTTTGGGTCTTTGTTGATAGCCACGATAATTTCCGAAGATTGCATTCCAACGAAGTGCTGAATTGCACCGCTGATACCGCAGGCAATATAAAGTTTTGGGCGCACGGTTTTGCCCGTTTGCCCTACTTGGTGAGCGTAAGGAACCCATCCTGCATCTACGGCTCCGCGTGAAGCACCCACCACTGCTCCTGACGCTTGAGCCAATTTCTCGATAATTTTAAAGTTCTCGGCTTTTCCCAGTCCCAATCCTCCCGCAACTATTATTTCTGCTTCCGTAACGTCGGCCGTTTTCGTAGCATCTTTAAATACCGCAAGCAGTCGAGCTCTTTGCGTTAAACTGTGATGCTTATAGTCGTACCTGATAATCCTTCCCATACGTAGTTCGTCGCGCTGGACGGGCTTGAAAACTTTCGGACGGACACTGGCCATTTGAGGACGGTGGTTCGGACAGACAATAGTAGCCATCAGGTTGCCGCCAAAGGCCGGTCTGGTCTGTAATAAATCTTTGGTTTCCGGGTCTATCTCAAGACCGGTACAGTCCGCTGTCAATCCGGTCTCCAGTCGGCTGGCTACTCTCGGTGCCAGTGAGCGCCCGAGAGCAGTAGCCCCGAATAAAACAATATTGGGCTTATGTTCTTTAATCAGGCCTGTTATTACTTCCGTGAAGGTATCCTCAACAAAGACATCCAGCTGGTCTGACTCAGCCAGGTACACCTTGTCGGCACCATAGTAGATTAAATCGCGAGCAACCTTTGCAACCTGGTCGCCCAACAGCATCGCACAAAGAGGTTCGGCGAATTTATTAGCTAATTCTCTGCCTTGTCCTAAAAGCTCAAAGGTAACATTAGCGACTCTACCTTCTTTTTGTTCAGCAAACACCCAAACTCCTCTATACTTGCTCTTATCAACCGTCGGCACATCTTCACGTATTATTTCAATAGCATTAAATTTTTTACAGGCATCCACACAGACTCCGCAAAAATTGCACATAGCTAAATCAATGCGGGCTAGCTTTTTCGTAACCGTAATGGCCCCAAAGGGACAAGCTTTAACACAAAGTTTGCAACCACTACATTTGTCAGCAACTACGCGTATCCCCATTTTGTACTCCTTTACAAAATTTCTGCCTGCCGCAGCTTAGACACCAAATCCATTACCTGCTCGTCAACTGAACCTTCCAGCATTTGTCCGGCTCTGTGATGCTTTGGAGTTGTCATTTTGACAACCCTTGTGGGAGAGCCTTTCAATCCGATTTTGTTTTCATCGGCGCCGATATCATGAGCCGACCAGACTCCAATCTCGGACATGGCTGCTTTTATTTTCCATTTCATTGAGGGAAAACGCGGCTCGTTAATTCCTTTGCAAACCGTAATTAACCCGGGAAGTGAGAGCTTTACTTTCTCGATACTATCCTCGGTCATACGTCCTGCGACCATATATTCGTTTGTTACTTCATGTATTTTTATTACACAACTAATGTGTGGGACGCCCAGCTTTTCGGCCAGTGACGGCCCGACGTGTGCCGTATCACCATCGACAGCCTGTCTGCCGCAAATAATCAAGTCGAAATGGCCTATCTTTTTTGCCGCCCTGGCCAATGTATAAGAAGTAGCGAGTGTGTCAGCCCCTGCAAAACCAATATCGCTGAGCAAAATAGCCCTTTCGGCTCCCAAGCTCAGCCCATGCCGTAAAATATCAACTGCCTGAGGCGGCCCCATTGATAAAATTGTCACCATACCGCCATATTGCTCCTTCAGGCAAAGTGCTTCTTCAACAGCATATAAATCAAAAGGATTGATAACACTGTCCACGCCTTCGCGAATGAGTGTATTAGTTTCCTTGTCAACACTGACCTCAAGGGTATCTGGGACCTGCTTGACACAAACAATTATATTCATCTTTATCCTAACAATTCAGAGTTCCACCATTTCTGCCATTGCCCAATCAAAAGCTCGGGCGAAGTTCGAGACGCTGACATTTTCTTACCAGTAATAGTTTGTAAGGTATCAAGAGCGGCATTTGTAATGACAGGATTATTAAGACATTGAACCAGAGCAGAAATCACCTAATGAGAACTATGACTGCCGGCCGGGCTAACTTGCCCACCTAACCAGCCAATGCAAGTTACAGCCCTCCGGCGAACACTTTCGTTTTTGTCAGAAAGCATACGTGTAAGTGCCGGAATACTTTCTTTGCCGGCCAAACGATACAGTCCCCACACCGCAGCCAAACGGACAGAAGCTGCCTCGACAGCCAAGGCTTGTTCAATTGTGCTTAGCCCTTCCTTGCTCTCAAGTGCCGACAGAGCTTTGATACATTCCTGACGCACACGTGCTGACGGTTCGTCGGCCATATGATAAATAAGAAGCCTATGCGATAACTCATGATGAATATCGGCTATTGCTGCCGCTGCATCTGCACGTATTGTCGCGTCATGGCTGGCAAAGTCAGAAAGGGCTTTTGAAAAGAGTATTTTTTCCACACCTTTTTTGAAATCGGCCGCTTGCACATCTTCGGCTGTTACTTTTGCTGAGTGGGCAGGAGCAACCTCAGACTGTGCCTGGCTCTCTGATTTTAATTCCGGCTCTTCAACACTTTCAACATTTACATCTATCGCCTCTTCTTGGTCTCTTTCATTCGTCTGATCATCATTCGTCCCGGCAGCAACTTCCTTTGAAGATTCGACATCCTCAGTATCGACGGGTGCTGTTTCCGGTTCCTTTACTTCTTCCTCCGCCTTGGAAAAACCGTTTTGCTCCTCAGTTTGTATAGCATTATTATCCGATTCGCTTACACGTGCTCTGGCTGATTCACTGCGAAGGACAGTTACCTCTGATTCCAATGCAGCGGCCTTCGTCTTCATCGCATTCTCTCGAGCCTTGGCTTCATCAGCCAGGCTTTGTACAGTCTGGAGCTCAGAGTTTAGCAACTCTTTTTCTAACTGTAACTTCTCAACTTGCGATGTAAGCTGGGACTGAGTTGTTTCGGCCTGATTTCGCGTTTCTGTTAGTTCCTGCTGACTCGAGGCAAGTTCGGACTCCAGGGTAGCTACCTGTTTGGCCAGGGCGTTGGCCCGATTCGTTATCTCATCAGTCTTGTTAACATCTTCTCGTGCCGTTTCCAATTCAGAGAGCAAAGAATCCTTCTCTGCCTGCATATCTTCGAGTTGTGATTCAAATTGAGATTGAGTTTTCTTTGCCTCGTCTTGTATTTCTTCCATCTGACACCTGGTTGCTGCAAGATCAGCTTCCAGCTTAGTTTTAGAGCCGGTCGACACAGGCTTTTTACTTTTGGTATTGTCAGCTTTGCTCTGGACTTGTTCCAACAGCTGCTGGGCGGCATTAAGTTCGGATTCCAGTGCAGCCACTCGTGCTCTTACCGCACCATCGCAGGCTGTTATCTCTTTGACTTCGCTGATGGCCTGTTCCAGTTCGGAAACCAGAGAGTTGTTTTTTTTCTGCAGAGTTTCGATCTGAGACTCAAGTCGAGACCGAGTTTTTTTCGCTTCCTTCTGCGTTTCAGCTAATTTCCTTTGGGCCTCCACAAGATCGGATTTCAATACAGTTGCTTTGCTGTTCTTGGTCTTCTTTTCAGGCGCGGGTTTGGTATCTTCTTTCTCTAAGCCAAGCATCCCTTTCCCAGTCGACACGCTGCTTGTAGCAACGCCTGTGATTCTTTTGCCATAAGCTGCTGCTTTTCCAACAAAAATACCCGCACGTTCGGATGCTGTCCCAACGATTTCTACAACCTTTGCTTTATCTTTCTCCATAATTCTGCGCTTTTCTTAATTAATTGGTTTCGATACTTTTCTTGCTGGAAGACTTACTACTCGATTGCTTTGCTTTAGCTTTTTTCCTTACCTGGGCCTGTCTGGATGTTGTCTTTTTCTTGTCTTTGGCTGTCGGTCTGCTTTTCTTTTCTAATAGACTCTTTACGGATTTCTCAGCAACCTTTGTTGACGCCTTAGACTCTGGTTTTGGTATTGGCTTCGGCATCGGCTCCAGCTTTTGTATTGGCTCGATCTCCGGTTTCGGCTCTGCCTTTGCTTTTGGCGTTTGCTCCTGCTTTGTTTCCAGTTTTGGCTTTGTCATATCATTTATGCAGTTGGCTATTTTCTTGCCCCCAAACACCAATGCTCCAACAAAAGCTCCCATAAATCTGGATACGGATTCAACAACTCCAGAGGATTCTGATTTGTCATTCTTCATTATTCTAACCTTCCATTCAGGGGCGAGTTTTTCTCCTTGTGTCATCTGCACGGCAGCAACAGTCATGAATAAACCATAGTTTTAAATCTACAGGCCTTCCTCTGAAATCTAAACTGTAGCAGGCTTTGGCTGGTAAGCATTTTTATACCCATTTTTGAATGCTTCTTTTGCTTCCGATGTTATCTGGCGAGCTTTTGTTTGTAGTTTATCCACGGTGCCCGGATACTTCTTGCTAATAACTTCTGCACTTACAGCACCAACAAATACCCCACCTATCAAAATTCCTAAACTCTTAAGCATGTTATCTCCTTTCTCTCAAAATGTGTACACCACGACCAATACCATAGCCGAAGTTATACAGAAATTTTTTCTTTTTAGCCTTTGCATGCTTGCCCTTCTGTTTATCGGGTAAACAATTTCTACATTCCTCTTCGCTGCTCGGATCTTGCTTCTTTGCCTGGCAGTGTCCTCCTAAATCGGATGCCCCCACCTCTTTCTTCTTTTCGAAAGTCCTAAGCATGGATAAAGCTTCCGATTCTGGTATCCGGTAATGCTTTCCAGTAGTCCTTATGGCTTTAATCTTGCCTTGATTGGCCCAATTGATAATAGTAAAACGCGAAACCCCACATAGCATAGCAAACTCGGTCGTTGTCAGATAACCGCTCCGCTGTTTACTCACATCACCCTTGACAAACTCTTTTTTCGCACAAGAAATGATGTCCATTGGAATATATCCTCTAATCAGCTAAGACCAGAATGTCGAAATTACTCTGCACTCCGTCCCCGTGGGCTGCAATAATGCCTATCTTGCCTTAAACATTTTACACAAATCTGTTTTGCAGAAACTTTTGTGTCTTGTTTTAAGATTCTGCTAAAAACTCAGAATTATTAAACTTATCACCCGACAATCACCGAGTTAATACTTACGATACAAAAACCCAGCCAGCTATCCATTGAGATAACCAGCTGGATTAAACCATCGTGCTTTGGTTTGCTGAACTGGGGAAGTGCCAAAAAACTCCTGCAGTCCATTGCTGGTATTCTATCCCTACTCGATATTATGAGGCCAAGCCCAATTGTACTACTAAGTTACAGAATTGGGCCGTTATCATATATCAATGGATAACGCAACGATAATCACTGAGCTATTGCTTTTTCAAAAAATTTCTATTCGGTTTCAAATCCGAAAAACCTCCTGTCTAATTGTATCGTCCTTTTCTCGACTCACTCGGCTATTTCAAAATCATTCGAAGGCTTATTCAAAAAACATTGAACTTATCTTGCACTCCGTCACCATCGGTTGCGGTACAAAGCTACGCCGTTTTTCACCCGATTTCATTTAACTTCACAAAGCAATCTACAGAAATAGGAGTTGTTAGGTGTGCAACATTGCCTTCTGAACCTTTCTGCTCATCATAAGTCCCTAAAACGCATGTTTGGTGGTACTTGTTGTTGTAGCCTTACTAATCTGACAGAAACAACGTTTTGCACAATTTAGCTACACCAACCATGCGTGTCAAATATTTTTTTTAAGTTCAACAAAAAAATTCAACTCAAACAAAAAAAAGGCTCGATAAAGACTTATTTAGAGTATTGGGCCTGTATATAACTACGCTTACAAACAATCAGAAGAATTCCGCCATCAAAAAATATTTGCAAAATTATGTTGATACCTTCCCAAGTTTGGCTTACAATTTCTACAATCTCTACTTCTTAACCATTTCTGCTTCTTTGGTTGATTTGGCAAGATAACAAAGCAGAATGCATGTGTTAATTTGAATGAAAAGATTTTTTAAATGCCAGTAAGAAATGCAATTTATAATGTAACCGGGCCACGGAAAGAGTACTTAACAACAACCGAGCTTGCGAAATTTTGCGGTGTCTCTCGTTTTACCATTCTTAGCTGGATCGATAAAGGCAAGATTAGTACCATCAGAACCGTAGGAGGCAAGCACAGAATCCCCGTCTCTGAAGCCATATCTTTTCTGGAAACCCTGCAGCGCAAGAGTTCTACCAAGGAAAAGAAAGTTGCAACATCGGGTTCATTAGGACATTGCTGGGAATATCTGCAAAAAACAAACTGCGAGAGGGAATGCAAAAACTGCCTGATATATGGTAGAGAAATAGATTACTGCTTCGTAGTTGTGCGGCAATTCGGCAAAGGTGTTATTCGCTGCATGGGGGATTGTTTGAGTTGTGGCTATTTCGAGAAATTTTTCGGATCTCACAGCGAATCTGGAAATACCGAAAAAACATCTGATGGAAGATTCGCAAATGTAGCTACTGACAAGAAGAATTTTCTCGACAATTTTATTTATGACGTCGCCCATGATGGTGACAGAACAAAAGAACGCACTACAAACCTAGGAGAAAATTCTTCTGCGATCGCTCTCCATAAAACGAGCATGAAGCAATCATTGTCACACCTGCCGGAATATAAGATCAAAGAGCTTGCTACCATAACAGAGACTATTCTCAAGGAACTGGACGATGTTCAGATAATAATTCTGTTTGGCTCTTATGCTCGTGGTAACTGGGTTGAAGATGTCTGCCGCGAGAAGGATTGCACATATGAATACAAATCCGACTTCGACATTCTGGTTGTCACTAAGTATGCCGACGCTGCCAATAACCCGGACCTGCAGCATAAAGTCGAAGACAAGCTTAACCGTACGGAAACAACCGTAAATCTCGTTTTTCACGATATCCAGTATATTAACGCTCAGCTAAGCAAGGGCCAGCACTTCTTCTCCGATATAAAAGAAGAAGGAATAATGCTTTATGACTCAGGAAGATTCAGATTTGCAAACAAACGGGAACTTAACATCGATAAGAGAATACAGATCGCCCAGCAGAATTTCGACGAGTGGTACGAAAAGGCAAAACACTTCTACAGTCATTTCCAGTATGATTTAGAAAAAAAATGGTACAATGAAGCTCTCTTTGAACTCCATCAGTCTATAAAGTGCTTTTATACAACAACACTGTTAGTTTTCGGCGGCTATAGCCCCCAAAGCTGTAATCTTGAAAAGCTCGGCAGGTACGTCGCAAGCTACGAGCCCGCGTTTCTTACTGTTTTCCCGTGCACAACTGACCGGCAAGACAAAATCTTCAAACTCCTGAACAATGTTCAAGCTCATACCTTCAGCAAAGACTCATATAATATCACAAAAGTTGACCTCGTCCATCTTGAGCACTGTGTCCAGAAGCTTATGGAGTTAATCCAGAAAATCTGCAAAAAGAAAATCGACTCATTCGTTTGTCATGTCAACCAAGACAGGACTAAAACTCCGTGTCCCTCGCCATTGATTCGTAACAACCTCCGGCTCAAAACCAATGCTTAGCCTTTTAACCACAACACTTATTGATAAATCAAAGAGGATAAGAGTCATGTGTAAAGGCAAGAAAACATGACAAAGACCATGAAAACTTACTGGTAAGCCTCAGGATTGCTTGCCTGAAGGTATTCGAAAATGCCACGGAGACGTCGGAGAACACCAATGCGTCAAGAGAGCCAAAAAGAAATAGCATTGGGACTGGCAAATGGCTGGACGCATCATGCTGTTGCCAGCCATAACTCCTGTCTGTGAGGTTTCTCATGAGCATTTTGGAAAAAGTCAAGAATGAATTCATCCGTGTCTGCAATAAGCGTAGCCTTTATCTGAATCAGATCATCATCCATCCCTTACTACCCCGTGAAGCCATCGGAGATGCGGAGGGCGATTTCGTAATTAAGAAGGGCAAAGAGTATGTGATTGAGGCCACATTTGAAAATGTACGTGGGCAAGCCTTTACCAGTACACCCTGTAAGTGGAACGGAACGTTAGGAGAGTTATTGTCTCCGGAGCTGTCGGATGTAAGCAATCGAGGTATTTCGTGTCCGCTATGAACGCGGTACTGCGTTCTCTCGGAGTAGCGACCGGCACAATCCACTGCCGCGATGAGGACCCGACCAACTGCGGCCCCGAGATTGCAGGACAACTTAAGGTCCGCTTCGGATCTAAACGATTTGGCCTTGTTGGTCTTCAGCCAGCCATTTTAAAAGGCCTTACAAAACATTTTGCACCAGAATTCGTTCGTGTCGTGGACCTTAATCCTGACAATATCGGCAATCTGAAGTTTGGAGTCGAAGTCTGGGATGAGCAAACCGACCTGCAGCGTCTCGTGGAATGGTCGGAGGTTGGCTTGGGGCAGGATGCCGGGAATATCGATGCCGATCCGTTGTTCGCAGATCCGGCGAATTGTGATTACCATCTCATGTCACTGTCAGGCCGGTGGGATCCGACAAGTCAAAGTTGGGTCCAGAACGGTGTTAGCAGTCCCTGTATTGATGCCGGAGACCCCAATAGTGATATCAGATTGGAGCCGGATCCGAATGGCTCAGTAATCAATATAGGTGCATATGGCGGAACGGCTCAGGCCAGTAAGTCACCTTGATGTATCTTTTCTCCCCGGGAGCGACAAACACAATACGAATCGCTATGGAATTATTATAAACAGAAAAATTTTTAGAAATCACACAAAAAGGATAAAACCGTAACAAGTTGGTAACATTTGAGCTGTAAATTGCGGTGGTCAAAAACAAGACTTTTAAAAAAGAGCAAATAATATGAAATTATCATTACTTTTATACGTCCTTATAAATAGACTATGATGTCATTATATGTTTTAATTGTATTCAGCCATGGTACGGAGGCGAATCCGGAATGCTCACATATTGCCCCTGATGACGTTACAAGCTATGACCGTTTTGCATCGGATCTGTTTTCTGAATTCTGCTGAAACCTTTGTTTTTAGCCTGAAAATTCTGTGAGAGAGGATGAAAAATGAAAAAAATAATTCTGCTGAGTTTCATATTGATGTTAAGTACACAATCGCCGGCACTGACTGCAACTCGATTGGTTCCGGGTGAATATGCGACTATCCAGGCGGCAATAGACGACTGCAATAACGGTGATACAGTAATTGTCAGCCCCGGCACCTATCTGGAGAAGATAAATTTCAATGGCAGGAATATAGTCCTGACCAGCACCGGGCCGAACGATCCTGAAACTGTTGCCGCCACGATTATCGAGTGCCCACCGTCGAGTGCCGTTAGAAGAGGACAAACACCTGAAAACAAGGACAGCGTCGTAACGTTCGAAAATGGTGAAACTTCGGAAGCTGTATTAACCGGCTTTACAGTTACTGGTGGATATGGGACCTTTTTGCACGCTGAACTTATTGATAGAGATACTATTATCGGAGGGGGGATTTATTGCATTAATTCATCTCCGACAATCAAAAAGAATGTCATCATAAACAATAATAACGAAAATGCCGCGCAGTCACTCAATATAGAAGGTTGGGGAGCGGGAATTGGTTGTTTTCTCTCAGGTGCGACAATTACTCACAATATTATTAAGGACAATTCTGCGACTCTTGGTGGTGGGATACTGGCAATCCTCGGTGATGCCAAAATAACGAATAATTTAATATATAATAATTCGGCAACAGCAGGTGGCGGTGTTCTGTTGTTGGCTGGTGGCTTAATCAATAACACTATCGTAAATAACAATGCTTCCGACAGTGGCGCAAATGTTTATTTTGTCTCTTATCCGGAGTTTGGTCCCTGCACGGCATTAAGCAACATAATCAGCAACGCTCACGGCAGTGGAGGTATATTTAGGGAAGGTTCAATACCCGAGGACAGAATAGAATTTAATAATATATGGGACGGTGCTGGAAACATATTTATGCCAGCCACCAAAACAAAAGATGTCCACGGTAATATTTACCAGGATCCGTTATTTGTTAATTTGCAGGCTAATGATTTTCGATTACAAATGGATTCGCCCTGTATAAACGCCGGTGACCCGAATTGCATCATCGAGTCGGTCGGGAAGGATATGTACGGGAATGACCGGCTTATTCACGGGCGGGTTGATATAGGAGCCGCTGAATTTGGGGGTAACCTCAGACCCATTGCCGATGCCGGGCAAGATCAATCAACGACCGTTCTCCCTGATGTCATTGCACTTGATGGAAGCGGCTCATACGATCCTGATGGTAATAAGAATCTGACCTATCGTTGGTCTCAGGTTTCTGGAATATCCGTTAAAATAAAAGATGCTAATACACCAACGGCAACGTTCTGCCCAACCGACTACGGAACCTACACATTCGAACTGGCAATTAGCGACGGCCTTATCGATAGTCGCCCGGATAGTGTCTGTATTGTTATAGATAACGGATACATCCCAGTTGCAGATGTCGGTCTGCCTGTATATACAGACGGGGATGCTGTCACTTTGGATGGTACAAAATCCTATGATCCTGATAATTCCGGCGATTTATTATATTACTGGCAGCAAATTTCCGGTCCGCCCGCAGTAGTTGAGGATGCAAACACTGCTATTCCAACAATCAGCGGCTTTATCCAGACGGATTCACTTCAAATATGCGAGTTCCAGCTTGTAGTCTATGATGGGCAATACGAGAGTCTGCCGGATATTGCAGAGGTCAGAATCTTCCCGTATTTCGAAAGAGTCACATATCGACTGGAAAACAGTCCTTTTGATCCAAACAAGCCGACGTTTATCTATTTCGGCGGTGGAGACTGCATAAATGGAAGCGGATCGTGGTCTGACAGTGAATGGAACGACGTGGTAAATGTATTAAGTTTTTCTTATCAACCGGATCCAACGGATTCGGGACGGACCTATTACAAATATGGTGATATGATTGTTAAGTATCTTTCGGAGGTGGCCCCGAATTATAATCAAATGATTCAGACCTCGGGACACAGCACCGGTGGCCAGCCTGCAATAGACGTTGCAATCCGCATGAATCTGACCTACAAAGATGCTAGATATAACGTAAACAGGGTAACACTACTGGATGGCCGTTGCAGGGATTATTCCGAGAGTATTTTAAACTTCATAGACAGCACTGTCGATGGTGAGCAGTGTTGGATGGATACATACGAAGGGACCGGACCGTTTTTTTATCCAAGTATTTTGAATGTCCAGGTCGCCCTTAACAACCACGGCTATCCACCAACGTGGTATAAGGATTCTCTTACGAATCCAAACATGAATGAATTTAACGGCGGGCTTATTGCCGGTGCGTACTGGTCGATTGTCGGACCGGGCAAAAACCTTCAGTTGGCAAAGACACCGTTACATGAGGTTTATAAATTCCACTGGGAAGGAACGCTCACAGGTGAAATGCAATTTTTCGATGAGGTTAATTTCCCCGCTAAGCTACCAGAACCAGTCACTCTGTTAAGACCGGTCGACGTTGGAGATCCGAACGGCGCAGTTTTAACATGTCTGGAAAGTGAGAATGCCGTCGGATACCAGCTTTTAATGGGAAAAAATCCCTACCGACTAATGGACTTCAACATTGTCTGCGATACTCCGACACCACCCAATGATGTTATAACCGAATTGCCTTTCGAACAAACATGGTGGACAGTTAGGGTATATGATCAGTACGGCTCAACCATCTATGCTGATCCAATCCCCATCAGCACTATTAATCTATCCTTTCCTATCGAGAATCAGACAACAGGGAAAAAATACGGTTATATTCAAGATGCAATCGATGAAGCCGATCCCGGTAATGAGATCGTTGCGAAAGAAGGTGTTTATCATGAGAGTATTGATTTCAAAGGCAAATCTTTAACTCTCAGGTCAATGAATCCAAACGATCCGGCGGTTTTGACGGCCACTGTGATCGGAAGTGATCGTCAGAATGCAGTGGTGACTTTCTCCGGCGGGGAAGATCCAAATTGTATCCTCGCGGGCTTCACGATTACCGGCGGAAAAAAAGGAATTTACTGCTATGAATCCTCTCCTACAATAACCGATTGCATCATAATCGGCAATTCCGGAACCGGTATATATTTATTCAGTGGAAGCGATCCGTTAATCACCCGCTGTAAGATTACTGCCAACGAAGGTTCCGGCATTGAGATGCTGCTACAGGAACACGGACGCTATATACAGAGGAACTATCCCGAAATCACCAATTGCATTATCGCCGCAAACAAGAAATATGGCATCTCCGAGGGATTCCCAACAATTACAAACTGCACAATCTGTGACAACATCGATGGTGGCATCTTTAATTCAACTTCAACTGTCACGAACTCTATTGTTTACTTCAACGGCGACGGAACGCTCGCCGCCCAGACAACAGGTGACTCAATTACAATAACCTACAGTGACGTTCAAGGCATTGGGCAGGATGGCGTGAATATCGATGCCGATCCGTTATTTGCCGATACGGCTAATAGTGATTACCATCTAATGTCACAGGCCGGCCGGTGGGATCCGACAAGTCAAGACTGGGTCCAGGACCAGGTGAGTAGCCCCTGTATTGATGTTGGAGATCCCAATAGTGATATCGGATTAGAGCCAAATCCGAACGGCTCAGTAATCAATATGGGTGCATACGGCGGAACGACTCGGGCCAGTAAGTCTGCCGGTATTTAGTGCTATCACCGCTGGCCATCCCGACAGCCTAAAGCAGCTTCCTGCTATAGCACAACCTTTGGAATAGTAATATAAGAACAAAATGCTTGACAAAGGACAGACTCGGTACATAGACTTACCTTAAATAAAGTTATCTTGCGGGCGTAATTCAGTGGTAGAATGCCAGCTTCCAAATTAGATTTTGGAAGCCCTATAAAAGCGGCTGTAGCTCAACGGTAGAGTGCGACCTTCCCAAGGTCGATGTTGTGGGTTCGAGTCCCATCAGCCGCTTTTTTTATTTGCCCTTTTATTGTCAGGTTATTGGATGACTTGGCTTGTTGATGAATGCTTTGCGTTTCAGATATATACTACGTATTCATAGTATGACACCGAAACCCGTCATAAACAGACCACAAGCTGCAATGTACAGTCTTGATGTAAGAGTGTTCGGAATGAACAGCAGAAGAAGAATAAAACTTCCTTAATTTTCTTGCACTCCGGGATTGTTCTTTGTAAAGTAAAAAGCAGTTCGGCTCCGGGGCGGTTAGCTCAGCTGGCTAGAGCGCCTGCTCGACACGCAGGAGGTCGTTGGTTCAAGTCCAATACCGCCCAT
>CAZIKS010000093.1:6782-14281 GCA_964539795.1 uncultured Pirellulales bacterium | reverse complement strand
TAACGCACAACCTGATGATAATCAGGCGTGCCGCGTAAGCTTTTCAACAGAGCAAATTGATTACTGATTCAAAAAATACGGGATACGAATGTCGAATAGAAACTATAACGATGTGCAGGTTCTCATAGTCGGTGCCGGACCGGCCGGACTGGCTGCTGCAATACAACTGAAGATACTAAAGCCGGACGTAGAAGTTTGCGTAATAGAAAAAGGCCCTGCTCCCGGCAATCACAATCTTTCCGGTGCGGTCCTCGAAACTCAGCCGATGCATAACCTGCTTGATTCGGCTGTCCCCGGCTGGCAGCAAAGCGACGAGGCAAAAGATGTTTTAGCCCGGACGATAGACAGGGATGAAGTGATGTTCTTTTTGGGCAAGACCCTGTCTTTTAACATCATTTTTGCAATTAAGCTCGCAAAAAGACTCGGATTGGCTTTCGGCCAGATGATACACCAAGGCGATTATGTCGTTTCGATAAGCAAACTGACAAAATGGCTCGCACGGATTGCTAAAGAACTCGGTGCCGAAGTCCTTACCGGCTTTGCCGCCGAAGATATTATTCTCGATGAATCCTCCGGCAGCGTCAAAGCAGTTAAACTCGTTGACCAGGGACTTGATAAGGAGGGACAAAAACAGCCTAACTACGTCGAAGGAGAAATCATAAAAGCTGATTTCATTGTGCTCGCCGAGGGATGTGACGGACTGTTGACTGAAAAGTTTATAGAAAAAGCCGGGCTGAAAAGACAATCGCCCCAGCTTTATTCGGTGGGCGTCAAAGAAATAATAAAGGTAAGCAGCGACCAATACGCCAAATTCGGTGACGGCCGGGTCATTCACGCTATGGGGTATCCAATCTGGACTCCGGCAGTAGGCCCCGGAATGTTCGGAGGAGGAATCGCATATCCCGTCGCAGAAGACCACATTGCCGTCGGGATGATTGTCGGAGCAGACTGGAAATACTGCAACTTTAATCCACAGGATGCTCTGACACTTTTCAAAAACCACAGCTTTATAAAACAGTTTATCGATGGTGGCACAGTTGTGGAAGCTGGCGCAAAGATGATTCCGGAAGGCGGATACTACGCTGTCCCGAGAGACCCGCAAACCGGTGCAATCGGCAAAGCTAATTGCATGATTCTCGGCGACGGTGCTGGCTTTGTAAACATGCTGAAAATAAAGGGCATACACAATGCTATTGACTCTGGTATGCTCGCTGCAAAGGCCATTGTTGAGAATCTGGATAAACAGCAAAAAACGGCGACCAGATACACCGAGTTGGTTGACGCCTCGAATATCGACGTTGAAATGAAGTCGGCGAAAAACTTCCGCCACGCTATTGCAAAATTCGGTCCCCTTCAGGGTATGCCCCTTTCTGTTCTTGGTTCTCTTTTGCCGAAGTTCGAAGTTGAAAAAGATTATGAGGCGATGGCCGTTGCCGGATATCGCCTGAAACCAAAACAGAATTTTGACAAGGACACATTTACGGCAATGGCCGCAACGGAGCACAGAGAGGAACAGCCAAGCCATTTGCAGATTTTAAACCCCGATATTTGTGAGCAAAAATGTGCTCACAAATTCGATATGCCCTGTATCACATTTTGCCCCGCAGGTGTGTATGAAACGGTGCACGGGCAGCTAAAACCGGCCAATCCTTCGAACTGTCTGCACTGCAAAACCTGTCAGCGCAAATGCCCCTTTGATAATATCAGGTGGACAGTCCCCGAAGGTGCAGGTGGCCCGCGCTACAGACAAATGTAAAAACAAAAAGCGCCGTTTATTTTCCCTCTGCAGAAAGATGGGTTTTTTCCCCGCTGTTGATTTCTTCAATAAGCCCCGGCAGTTCGGAAAGTTTCTTTATTGTGTATGCCCCCTTCGGAACTTTCTTGCCCCTGTTGGTATAAGCTTCTTTGAGAACAGCCGGCATATCCAGCATTAGTGCCGGTTTGATGTCCTTGTTGATACGGTCGCCGACGAACAATGTATTTGGAAGTCTCTCGCCGATTGCATCAACGGCTTTTATAAAGATTCTAACGTCCGGTTTGCGAAATTCGAACTGGTATGAATAAAGTTTGACCTCAAAGAACTCCAGTATCCCGAATTGTTCGAGGTGTTTTTCCAGAGAGCTGCCGTGCACAAAAGTATTGGAAATTATCCCGAGCTTAAGCCCCATTTCTTTAAGTGCTCTTAAAGTCTCGACAATGTCAGGCTCAACTATGCCTGATTTGCTTAAGTATTCATACCAAAGCCATGCGAAATGTTCCCACTCTTGCTCGTCCAGTTTGATGCCGTTTTTGGCACCGGACTTGCTTAAAAGTCTAAGAGCGTCAAAGTCCTTTCCGCTTAGGCAGGATAACCATCGGCATATATGCAGTAATAGCAGATTTCGCCAGCAGTAGTACTCGAAATTCCCGACCAGCTGGCCTTTGCTTTTGAGAAAATCATAAGATAGCCTCGCCCCCTCGCGAAAGACGGCAACCCTCTTGACTTTGCCGAAGTTCACTAAAGTCTCGCCAAGGTCGAACAGTACTGCTTTTATCTTTTTATCCGAAGCAATACTCAATAATCATCTGTCCTCTCTTAATGGCGGCAAATCATCCCCAAAGGCTTCCCTGACCCATTCGAACATTTCCTCATCTGATATCGCCGACACTCTGTACGCTGAATACTCGGCGTCGATTTTGTTCTTTATTTTTGTTATCCGGGGATTATGCTTGGCGATTTCAATTTGGTATCTCGCTTCAACCCAGTGTTTCAGACCTGCAGCCCCCGTCTTGTCGGTAATCGCTACGCTCACCGGACGATTAAGAAGTTTCTTCGTGTCAAAGCAGTTGTATATCTCCTCGTTCTTCAATAGTCCGTCGGCATGAACACCGGCACGGGTAACATTAAAATCCTTCCCCACAAGAGGATAGTTATACGGTATCTTAAAGCCTAATTCCTTCTCAGCATATTCTGCTAATTCCGTTATGGCTGCATAGTTGACGCCCTCGGTCATTCCTTTAAGTTGAGCATGTTCGATAATCATTGCCTCTAAAGGAGGGTTGCCTGTTCGCTCCCCGACCCCGAATATAGCGGAATTGGCTGCGCTACAGCCGTAAAGCCATGCCGTAGCTGCATTTACTTGTACCTTGTGTAAATCGTTATGGCCGTGCCATTCGAGACTTTCACCGGGTACTCCGATTTGTCGAAGACCATAAATTAGTTTCCCGATGCCACGGGCCACAGCCGCCTGCGACCACGGCAAAGCAAATCCCAGTGTGTCACAGAGCCGAATCTTTACCGGCTTGTTGTATTCTTCGGACAATTTCATCAGCTCAGCCGCAAACGGAAGAACAAAACCTTCATAATCTGCCCGGGTTATATCTTCAAAGTGACATCGCGGGATAACCCCGTTATCCAAAGCGGTCCTGACGACATAAAGATACCCTTCCATCGCCTGCGCTCGCGTCTTGCGAAGCTTCAGAAATATATGATAATCACTTGCCGAAGTCAAAATACCCGTCTCATTCAGCTCCATTTGTGACACTAACTTAAAATCATCTGCTACAGCTCTTATCCACCCTGTTACTTCAGGGTATTCATAGCGGCGACCTTTGCAAAGCTCTACCGCTTCTCTGTCACGTTTTGAATACAGGAAAAACTCGCATTGTCGAATAAGGCCGCTGCCGCCGTCTATCTCATGCAGAAGGTCATATATCCTTAAAATTTGCTCAGGCTTGTAGGGCGGCCGGGACTGTTGACCGTCACGAAATGTTGTATCGGTTATCCAGATCTTCTCGCCAATATCATACTCGACTTTTGTCTTGTCGAATACTACCCGAGGCAGTTCGCTGTAAGGAAAAATATCTCGATACAGGTTAGGTTCTGCAACATCAACAAGTTTTGGTTTTTTGTGTGCCATCTTAGTTTCTCTTTTATTATATTGCCGTTGGCTTGCGACACATCACAATGAGTGATGAACAATAGCCGAGGTGGGAGTCGAACCCACACGCCCTATCGGGCAGGGGATTTTAAGTCCCCAGCGTCTGCCATTCCGCCACTCGGCCGAATTTCATATCAAATTCATTGAACATCACGATAAATTAATGAATTCAATCATATTTTGCAAATTCTTTCTTGGAACTTCTCATCTTCCTGGCTTATTCTTCTTGCTGTTCTGCAAAAATCAGGTTGCTTATTTATTGCATATGCGTGGGAAATTAAAATTCGATGATAAGAAAAGCCCCCTTAATTACATAGTCTGCCGTAGGCGGCACACTTCACATATCAGCCCTTGGTGCGGCAAAGCAGTTTCTCGATGCGCTCTATTGCTTGAACTTGCCGGATTTTGCGCTTAAATGACTTCAACTCCGGGTCATCGCCGGCCACAGATAACGCCTTTTCAATCCGCTCACAGGCATCGGCCGCTCTGCCCATCCCTAAGTAGACAGCGGCCGAATCCCGTAAAGCGGCAACGTAATCTGGCTTGATATCAAGTGTATGCCTGAAATACTTCGCAGCCTCCCCGAACTCCTCTCTCGCTATACTGGCAAGACCAAGATAATAATAGGCATCTCCAGCCGAGCTGTCATTCTCGACTGCCTTCAGCAGACAATGCGTCGCCAAATCAAGCTCTCCAATCTTCAAAAACATTGACCCTAAAGAGGTCAACATCTCCGTATCCTCCGGAGCCAGTTCCACCTCCGAAACCAGATACGCTTTTGCCTGCTTATTATCTGACCGCATCAGGGCATACTCGGCCAGTCTGTAACGCGGGCCTGCGAGAACCCCGTCACTTTCAAGTGCCTGATTAAACAGTTGCACCGCCTTCTCATAATCCTTGTTATTAAAGGCAATTTCGCCAAGATAAAATAAAGCAACTGCAGAATCCGGCGTAAATTCAAGTATTCTGTTAAACTTTTCCTTCGCCGATTCGATATCACCGGCTTCGAGCAAAAACAAACCAAAATCAAAAATAACATCTACATCACCCGGATTGACCCGGATCTCACCCAGAAAATGCTCACGGGCAAGCTTAAACTCCCCTTCAGACCAGTATGCTTGGGCGATTCGATAATTGATTTGGGGGTGGGTCGGCTCAAGTTCTGCCGTCCTCAGCCAGCAGTCAACGGCCTGTTTGTATTTACCGCGAACAAAGAGACTGTTGCCGATATTATAGTAGCACAACGCACAATCCGGATTTATTTGCTGAGCAAGATAAAACATCTGCTCTGCCAGTTCGTGCTGGTCCATTTCTGTATAAGTAATTATCCGATTGCAGTAGCTCGGTTCATATGAACTGTCAAGCTCCTGTATATGCTCGAAGGTATTGATAGCCAGGTCGTAATGACCGGCGCGTGTATAATCTACAGCCAGAGAATTTAATATCTCCAAATCAAGCGGATTTAACTCAAGGGCCGTTTCATATTCACTTATCGCCTCATCAAATCGATTAATGGCGTCCAGGCTCAGAGCCTTATTGAAGTGCCAGGCGCTGTTGGATGGATTTATCTGCAGAGCATCTTCAAGCTCTAAAAGGGCAAGTGATATTTTCCCGTCTTCGTAAAGCTCTAATGCCTTGCGGGCTTTAAATTCGGCTTTATCGTACGGACCGAATGTTGTATCCTCGAACAGCATAATTACTTTCCTGACATACACTTCTGTGCTTGGCTGTTATTCTATAATGTCGTTTCGACAACTAACTAATGCTGGCTTAGCGGTTTTTTGCCTGCAAATGTCCTTTTTGACTGTACTAAATTTTTTATTGGCAATTTGGCCTGTAAACTCTTATAATTACCAAGGTTAGCCCCCGGCGCCAAAGCCCCGGACAACCGGGCCGCTTTGGTGCAGGGCTCTTTTTCTGGAAAGTCGTCGCCGATGGTCTTATAATATGCGGCTAAAATCTGGATGTTGTTATTTGGAGAAGTGAAATTATGAAAGAAATAAAAGGGCACTTAGCTGCCGGCAAGGGAAATTACGCCATTGTAGTCAGCAGGTTCAATGAGTTCATTACTGCAAAACTCCTCGCCGGTGCGATAGATTGTCTGACCCGGCACGGAGCCCAGGACAAACAGATTACAGTTGTTTGGGTTCCGGGAGCCTGTGAAATTACTATTGCTGCAAAAAAGCTCGCCCAGAGCGGCAAATACGTTGCCGTTATTTGTCTCGGTGCCGTTATACGCGGCCAGACCGCACATTACGACTATGTCTGTCAGCAGGTCGTAAGAGGCATTGCCCAAATCAACTACGATTCAGCCGTCCCTGCCGTATTTGGTGTCCTGACCTGTGATACACTCGAACAGGCCGTCGACAGGGCGGGGACAAAGATGGGCAACGCAGGCGCAGACGCCGCAATGACAGCTATCGAAATTGTCAACGTGATGGAACAAATCTCGTGAATCGCCCGTTGTGAAAAAAATCGCCGAACATGAGGTTAATCTCACGAGTCTCCAGATGCGAGGTGACAGATACGACAAAAGAACAAGAGCCAGAGAGCTGGCAATGCAGGCCCTTTATCAGCTTGATGTCCAGGGTTCCGGCCTGCTTGAACAACTGAATGACTTCTACATCGAAAATGAGCCAGACCAGGCTGCTCGCAGACTAGCCTCGGAATGGACGAAGAGGACCTGGGAAAATTTGGAAATGTGTGACAGGTTGATTTCTGGTGCGGCAATAAAGTGGAAATTGTCCCGGCTTTCGCCGGTCGATAAAAGTATTTTGAGACTGTCGGTTTATCATTTGAAATTCTGTCCTGATATTCCGCCAAAAGTTACAATAAACGAAGCGGTCGAGCTTGCAAAAAAGTTCAGCACTGCTCAGTCTCCGGCTTTTGTTAATGGTGTCCTTGATGCAGTCTTAAAAAGACCTGTGGCATGAAGATGGTGGTCGATTCATGACGGCTTAAGAAATGGCCGCTGACGGAAAGAACTGTGAATATGAGAAAAATAGCGGTATTAAACCAGAAAGGTGGAGTAGGAAAGACCACAACAGTGGTCAATATCGCTGCCGCTCTTGCCGCAAATGGTTTGAGGGTTGTCGTAATCGACCTCGACCCCCAGGCGCATCTGACCATACATCTCGGCCTTGACCCACAGGCTGTCGAAGCCGGCTCATATAAGGTCCTCACGCAGTCTGCCCATTTTGAACAGGAAATTCTCCTTGTCCGCCCCAATCTTTGGCTCCTGCCTGCAAATATCAATCTCGTCGGGGCTGAAAGCGAACTCGTCAGTGTCGTCGGCAGGGAAACTATTCTCCGCGAAGCTATCGAAAATTCCGAAGAAAATTTCGACTATCTTCTTATCGATTGTGCCCCTTCGCTCGGCCTGTTGACCCTAAACGCCCTTGCCGCCGCTGATGAAACCTTAATCCCGCTTCAACCCCATTTCCTCGCCCTCCAGGGTTTCGGCAAACTCCTCCAGACCATTGATTTGGTCAATAAAAGAATAAACCCCACCTTGGTCGTAAAATGGGTCTTGCTCTGCATGTACGATAGCAGGGCCTCGCTGCCGGGTGAAGTCAAAGC
>CAZIKS010000093.1:2397-6772 GCA_964539795.1 uncultured Pirellulales bacterium | reverse complement strand
GATATAGAGAGCTTCTTAAACAACGCACGCCGGACAAATTGTGCATGGTCGCAGGCAAGAATACTCCCCATTTATATAAGAAGAAACATAAAACTCGCCGAAGCCCCGAGCTACGGCAATACTATCTTCGAATATGAGCGGAATTGTCACGGTGCAGAAGATTACAAAAAGGCGGCCGAATTCATCCACTCCCAATCCCAGCCGCAGCAGCCTGAAGCTGAGCCTGTCGCCCTCGAAACTACTCAGCCCGTTTCAGTTGCTGCTGTGCTGCCCTCAGAGCCTCAAATCCAGCCGCCTGCTCAGCCCGATATTCCCTCTCCCGAAGTTAATGAGAGTCTCCCCGCACCGCCAATCAGAATAGAATCTCTTCCAAAGCCCGACTCAAAAATAACTCCGGAGCAGTTTATACAAACAACAACCGATGAAAACCTCACCGAATCCGGATAAACAGCCGCTCACGCTAATCAAAAGAAGGACAATAGTATTATGAAACCGAAAAAAGTTCATTCTCACGGGAAAAAACCAGATTCAACTATGTCCCGCCGCTCGTTTCTTGAGTTGTCTGGTTCAGCCGCTCTTTTAGCTGCCGGCGGTGTACTCACAAAAGTTGGCCGGGCTTACCCCGCTGATTCCGCAAAGAAAATTCGTATGGGTGTTGTCGGCGGTGGCTTCGGTGCTACTTTCCACTGGCACGAACATCCGAATTGTGAAGTTACCGGCGTAACGGATTTGAGACCCGAACGCAGAAAAAGACTTCGGGAGCATTTCAAGTGTGACAACGTCTATGATTCCCTCGAACAAATGCTCGTAAAAGCCAAAAACATTGACGCTGTCGCCGTTTTCTCCGGTGCCCCCGACCACGTCAAACACGCAAAGATGTGCATGGACAACGGCTGGCACGTCGTCTCCGCATGCCCAGCCTGTATCTCACTCGAAGAGGCACAAATCTTAAAAGAAGTGAAGCAGCGCACCGGTCTAAAATATATGATGGCCGAATCAAGCTGGTATCGACAGGATGTTATATATGCCAGAAATATTTTCCGCGCAGGCGAATTTGGCGAGCTCTTTTATTCCGAAGTCGAATACTATCACGATTCCAAATCCGAGAACCTCGTCGCTAACAAAAAATCTCGCTACTATATGCCCGATGGCTCCCGCACATGGCGATGGGGTTTGCCCCCCATGCTTTACCCCACTCATTCTCTCGGCTTTCTCGTAGGCGTAACAAAAGAGCGTATCACCAAAGTCTCTTGCCTCGGATGGGGTAAACTCGAAGACGATTGGCCGGTACTGAAGGATAACGTCTACAATAACCCGTTTTATAATCAGACCGCAACAATGCTCACCGACGCCGGCCATATGTGCCGCTGCAACGTCTTCTGGAGATGTGTTGCCGGCGGCGAACGCGCACAGTGGTTCGGTGAAAATGCCTCATTATATATGGCCAATTACGGCGTGCACAATGCCCCGGTTAAAAAACTTCGTGAGGGCCTTCACCTCCCCCACGTACCGCTCGAAATCCCGAAATACTGGAAAACCGATATGCTCCCGGAGCCAATGCGCCATTCCTCCGGCCACGGCGGATCAGCCGTCTTCATCTCTGCCGAGTTCGTAAATGCCCTCTTGGAAGACCGCGAGCCCGAAATTGATTTATATCAGTCCCTTGCCATGACCGTCCCGGGAATCGTTGCTCATAAATCCGCCCTCAAAGAAGGCGAGCAGCTCACCGTCCCTAACTTCGAGCCCCCAAAGGCCTAAATCAACTGACGCGGATTTTCTAATTCTTTTTTTATAAGGCCTAAAAAACCGGCCGCATAAACCTCGTTGATAACTCTCCTGTCAACCGCAAGGTTAAGGCTCACCATTTTTTTAACAGCCCCCTTGCCCTCTCTACCCACAACCGTACCGCTTGCATTGCCCACCGCTAAAATTGTGCTGACCGGTGGCGGCACAATCCCCACAAAAGAATCCACCCCGTAAACCCCCAGATTGCTTAATGCTATCGTCTCGCCCTCCATATCTTCCAGCCTCAGTTTATTGCTCCGCGCCTTTTCCGTCAGTGCCTTTTCTATAACGGCGATTTCACTCAGCGTCTTTTTGTCCGCATCTTTTATCACCGGAACAACAAGCCCCTGAGGTGCACTAACCGCAAAACCAACATTAATATTTTTTGCGATTTTAATATTTTCTCCCTCGATGACCCCCACCATAAGGGGGTATTGTGTAACAGCCGCTCCAAGTGCACGAATATAAAAGGCGTTTGTTGTTATTTTGACCCCTAATGTTTTGCGAAGTTTGGGCCGAAGTTCCATCATCTCGGTTACATCGGCCTTCAGCTCGATATAGAAGCAGGCTTTATTTCTCTTCGATTCCACCATCCTTTCGCCGATAAGCTTCTGGATTTTCGTCAGCTTAATATTTTTTATCGCCTGCTTTTCCAAATGCGCCTCTTTTATCAAATTTACTTAACATGCTTTCAAATGTGTCAACCACGTCTCCGAACACCTGTAAGCTATGTATCCAGTCTATACACTATATCCCCGGTATCCACTTCTCTGCATTGCTCCTGAATATCTTCTTAATCACACTGGCAGGCAGTCCCAGCCCTCGAAACTCGCCATCAACCCGCGAAGAGGTCATCATTTCATCATCTGCAAAAAACTTCCATTCCTCGCTCCATCTGTCCCTGGCTCGCTCCTTCATAGCGTTTACATCCTCACTGTCTTCTACGATAAAATCGCTCCCGTAAAGAATGCGGTCCTGGTATTTAACAATAAAATCTCTCACTTTATCTCGCTCCGTCAGTGATTGATATTGCAGATGGCATATCCTGTCAGTCAAATCGACCGACATATTCTCGAACTTGTCCAGCCGTTTCGCCAGTTCGTCAACGCTCCATTCCATACTCCCTAAATGGAGGCCGACAAATTTAAGCTTTGGATGTTTCTCTAACATACGGTCCCGGGCCGCAATAATTTCCTCATAAGAAGGATACTCAGGATGCAGATACAAATGATACTTGGGAAACTGTTGATAATATTCTTTGTCGTTGTTGACTGTCATCTCTTTGATGGGCAGCCAGCAGTTTTTCGGCTCCCCGATATGACCGAGCAAAGGAATGCCCTTTTCCGCCAAATATTCGAAAATAGGGTCAAACATCGCATCGTCAATCATAATGAACTCACCGTTCTCATCCTTTTCAACGATACCTATATTCTTCCACACCTTCACCGCAATGGCCCCTTGCTCGAAAGACTCTTCCAGATACGCCATCGTCCTGTCCAGCCAGTCCGGCCCCTCCCACCCTTTCATTGTAAATGTTGTGGCAAAGTGTATTTTTCCGGGAAATTGTTTCATTAACTCTGTAGCTACTTCTTTCTGCTTCTCTATTTCAGGAAAAAAGCCTTCATATTCCACGTTCACCGTCAGCACGCGAAACTTATTTTCAATGGCCTCTTCCATATAAGCAGGATTAATTGAATGAAGGTGCGTATTGGCATCGATCTTTTCAAATGAATTGTAATCTAATTTTTCCATACATCCGCTCCCTGTAATAATTAATGTAAAAATACTCAGGACAAATCTTTTTTTCATCATAATATAATAACAGCTTAATCCCGCCCCTTCAACTACATTTAATCCCCGCCGTTGCTCCCATTCCCTCTACGCCGAATTTTCCCTGACTATCTACCTTGACCTACTAAGCACCACCGCATACAAACATAACGCAGAACCACCAAAAAACCTGCCCAACTTGTTAATATTAAAGCTGGAATCATCCAGATTAGAGCTGGCATCTTCCAGACACATGTTGTAACAACTAAGTGCCAAAGGACAAACCATAAGATGAAAAGTGCTATCATTGTGATTGCTTTGGATACATAGTTTTTCGGCAGCAGTGTTGCAAAAACGAATCCAATCGGCATCAATAACAAGCACGTCAAAAGATTTTCAATATTCATTGGCTGATAGGAATATATTTGCCCTCTTAGACTAATAGTTGGCAAAATTCCCGCAAATAAAATAGATAAACCTTCTACTATAACTGCGACAACAACTATCAGTAAAGTCGTAGCAATGGCTAATACAACCGATGCATAGTATTTTTCCTTTCGCCCTCCAGGTAAAAGAATGTTGCCATAAGGTAGTAGATTAAAATTAAATGAAAATGATATAGGTAGTAAAAACAACATGTCAATTGCTCTTAATTCCCCAGTACCAACATGTCCGACAGCAACATATCCGAGAGATACAATAACCAACAAAATTAACACTAAAAATCCTAAACTCCATAAATACAAAAACTTTTCTTGTAACATCAAAGCATGTCCCCATATGTACCTTCTCTTTGCTAAAAAGCCATGCTTCTTCATTC
>CAZIKS010000093.1:0-2387 GCA_964539795.1 uncultured Pirellulales bacterium | reverse complement strand
ACTGTAGTCTTGGAGCATTTTTCTAACGTTTTGTTCTGCATATACAGTCGTACTCTTTTTGATATTGCGTTACTTAAAATACCCAACATGACTTTATCACAATGTCGACGAGCTAATGAATCATTGCCAAGATATCTCCAAATAAAAACGCAAAACAGAAAGCTTGTTATGATCAGGTAAAGCGGCAAAGTAATTATTACATGTTCTAAGACACCTCCAACCTCTATCCCGATAGCTTCTAAACCGATAACCACGAGTGGGGCAAAACCAATGTTCGCAAAACTATTGTTCCCAAGCAAGGTAATCCAAATTGCAAGCATATAGAATGCCATCCCCATAAAACACGCACCGCATATTACAAGGAGGCTATAGGGCAAGTTAATTCCAGGATATCTAATAAAGATTAATCCCAATAGAATATTTACCAAGACACCTATCAGGAGAAAGAGTCTTCTCAAATTTTTTTGATATCCCGGGAGACAAAATGAAAATGGCTTTGTGAGGATTTCCTTTTGCATACTGGCAACTATAATACCTAAAAAAACACTCACGATAAGATACATGGAAAAACTTTTATCACCTGCAGAAGTTAAAGGCAAAATAACAACGGGTATAATAGTAACTGCTAAAATAAAATACCAAAGCCACATTGCCGGACGTTGGTAAAAATGTTTAAGATTTGCTTGTAACGCTGTCATTTTGTTTCTCCAGTTACTTGCACTTACTCACAATAATCCTGTAAATCTCTTCCAGTGACAACGGCCGAATTTCAACCTCACAATTCAATGCACCGGCCTTGGCCTCCAGTTCCTCCTGTGTGTGTTTTTCCACCGTTACCACAGCCTTGGACAAATTACTCTCGCTCTCGATTATATTGTCAAACGGCAGTTCCGCCGGCAATCTCCCCTCTATAGATGTTACAGTGGCCCTGACAAATTCCTCTCTCAGGCTGTCGAAACTGCAGTCACGCAATATGGTACCTTTACGCATAATCACCGCATGGTCCATGACCTTTTCCACGTCGCTCAGAATATGTGACGATATAATAATGGTATGGTTTTCATCCTGGATTATCTCCAGCAGCAAATCCAGAAACTGGCTGCGGGCTATCGGGTCCAAAGCCGACGCCGGTTCATCTAAAATCAGCAGTTCCGGCTCAAAACCTGTTGCTAACAGTATCGCCACTTTTTGCCGCTGCCCGGGTGACAGCGAGCCCACGCGCTCCTTAAGAGAAATATCAAAATCTGATATGTATCTTTCTTCCAATTCCCTGTTCCAGTTTTCATAATATGCGCTGACGTACCTGATTAATTGCTTTACCGTCATCCATTCGAGTAGTTCTCCCTCCTGGTGAACATAACCAATCCTTCCAAGTTCTTTTGGGCCAAGCTTCCCTGCATCTGTTCCGAATGTTATGCACTCTCCTTCGTCGGCAAGATACAAACCTATTATATGCCTCAGTAATGTGCTCTTGCCCGCCCCGTTGGCGCCTAACAGGCCTATTATTTTCCCTCGTGTTATATCCAGCTCAATCTTGTCGAGTGCCTGTATTTTTCCGAACCTTTTTTGTACGTTGCGCATTTGCACTATTGGATTTCCATTTATCATTTTTGCCTCCGGCTTTTGGAATTATATTCTCTGTAATGTTTTTTCAAAAACTCTACCGCCTCCTCTTCCGACACTCCTAATTGAATAGCGGTAATCGCAGCCTTGTTTACAATATCATTCAGCAGCTTTTTCTTTATCTCCTCTCGCCGCCCTTTTCTTATACTTGCCACAAACAAACCGATTCCCCGCCTTCTCTCGACCAGCCCTTCTGTCTCCAGGAGCGAATATGCCTTACTGATAGTCATAGGATTAACCTTAAGTCTTGCGGCTAATTCACGGACTGTCTCTAACTGTTCGCCTTCCTTTAGCCCATCGGTCATTATCTGCTGCCGGATTTGCACGATTAACTGCCGGTAAATTGGAACACCGCTGTGATAGTCAATTTCAATCAGCATAAAATTTCACCTTACAGTTTCTAAGTGTATTACTATCTTAATACACTATACACGAACGAACAATCCCCCGCAAGAAAAAAATAAAAATTTTTCAAATATTTTTTTTAGAGCCCCCGAAAACCGGCAAAAAGTTCTTACACAGCCGTAAAAAGTAAGGAAAATCCCCACAACCACAGTACAACCCGAGCGCTAAATATCTCCCTAAAATAGACAAATCCTCATCATGTGCTTGCTATTCGCTGGTATCGAGGATTGTCATAAATGCTTCCTGTGGTATCTGAACGTTGCCGACGCTTTTCATACGCTTTTTACCTTCTTTTTGTTTTTTTAGCAGCTTCATCTTACGTGTTACATCTCCGCCGTACAGCTTTTGCGTTACGTCTT
>CAZIKS010000092.1:0-14285 GCA_964539795.1 uncultured Pirellulales bacterium | reverse complement strand
TCGACTGCCTGGCCGCGTGCATAAGAGCCGAAAAGGACAATCATTCGGACGTCTGCGATTTTTTCGAGGACAATATGCTTTATCAGTTGCAGCTCATTTAGTTTATGTTGCGGTAAATGTTCTAACGACTGTTTCATAGTATGATACTATAGCATTTTAAGACAAAGCTACAAGTATTTATTAGGATTGGAGATTAATTGTCAGGATGAATTCGGCGCCCCCATAAGTGGTAAACTTTGCGAGAAGACAGAACAAAGCAGCAACTCAAGTGTGTTATAGCTTCATCCTGACAGGTTGTTGATTTGAGCACCAGCGGCTTTGCGATTAGTCATTGGGGAAAATATAAAAGATAAGTAAGCGAGCATCGCAAGGGGGCGGTCAATACCTATGGCACAGGGGGCAGAGGAGTTGAGCATTAGAAGGCCTGGATAAAGAAGCCGGGGGGAAAAATTCGGTGAGGGCCAAAAGAATTCCGGTGCAGAAAAAGACAAGTTTTTGAGAAATTTTCAACGAAGTCGCCTCGAAAAAAAATCTTGACAGTCTGAAGGATTTATTTTATATCACGGATAACCCATAGGGAGGTAAGTTTGTGTGTTTGGGCATTTAGTTGAATACGTTCAGATTATGAGGATGCGGCTAAAGTTTAGAGCAAGAGAAATTATGCAGTTTACCGGAGTGGTTTTGTTAAAGCTTTTGGCTGGTTGTGATATCAGCGCACCGAGGCCTCGAATGGGCGGAACCTGAGCCCCGTCCTGTTCCGACGACAGATATACTTTCCAAGTATGGATTCTCGATGAAATATGAAATAGAGCCGAGAGAATGGGAAAAAGGGAGAATTTTAAAAGTTGCTTATGAGGGCAAAAAGGGGCAAAATATCCAGCCGGATAAGCATTTTCCCGTGCTTATGGATTATATCACGGAACAAGCGGTTGAGAAATACGGGTATGTTATTGATTAGAGGTTATTATTACTCTGGAGCACTGAGGAGCTTCGGCAATGAACTATGTCGGTTCTCAAGTGGATTGAGCGATGAATAAGCGGGAGAAAAAAAGTTCTCGTGAGTTTGGCTTAGAGCTTGCTGCAATCGGGGGCAAATACTTACTTAATCTGGAACACCTTCATTACGGGTATTGGACCGGCAATCTTGAGGTAAAGATAGGCAACCTACATAAGGCGCAGGAGAATTATGCCGATTTTTTATTCTCCCAGATACCTGAATCTGTAGAAACAATTCTGGACGTTGGATGCGGCTTAGGACAAACAGCCAAGAAGTTGATTGACAGCGGCTACCGTGTGGATTGTGTTTCACCTACACCTTTTCTGAACGAGCAGGTTCGCTCTTTATTGGGAAATAAAAGCCAGATATTCGAATGTTTCTACGAAGATATGGAAACGGAAAAGCGATATGATTTAGTTTTGTTTGCTGAGAGTTTCCAATATATTACTTTGGAAAAAGCACTCAAACAAACGCTGAAGTTTTTAAGTAATGAGGGCTACCTGTTAATATGCGATGTTTTCAAGATGGAAGCCAAAGGAAAGCGCGTGGTTGGCGGCGGGCACAAGCTGAAGAAATTCTATCAAGGGATAGCACTATGTCCTTTTGAACTTATTACTGACGCGGATATAACCGAAAAAACGGCTCCGAACCTTGACTTATTAGATGATGCCGTAAAGAATGTTGTCGCACCTGCCCTGGATTCCGGTCTTAGTTTTCTGCAAAGCAGATATTCGCTTACGGTGAAGTTTTTAAGATGGAAATATAAAAAGCGAATAAATAAAATGTACGACAAATATTTTAACGACGGACGAACCGCTGATGAGTTTAAGAAGTCTAAATCATATCGCCTTTTTCTTTATAGAAAAATGCAACCTCCTGCCAATCAAGAAGATCGCTTTTGACCTTGCGGGGTTTGATTGGGACAGAAAAACCATCCAACCATAGTGCAACCAAAAGGTCAAATAGCTCATAGAATCCCAAAAACTGCAAATTTATACAAATTTTCTGTTGAGTTTGGCGGGTGGAAGTGTGAAAGGTGGGTCGGAACAGTGGCGTGGGAGGGGAAATTATGGTATTTTTTCAATCGGCAGACATTTAATTTTCTAAACTACATTTACCTCAATATCGCTTATTTAAGGAAAAGGTAATAAGATGATAAGGCAAAGAGCATTTTTACCGGTGATGATTTGGGGGCTGTTGTTGTGTGGTGTGAGTTTTGGGGCGGACTGGCCGCAATGGCGCGGTCCCAATCGAGACGGCATCTGGGAGGAAGTGGGAATCGTTGAGAGGTTTGACTGTAACGAGGCGCCAATCAAGTGGCGCAGCGCAGTTTCAAACGGTTACAGCGGACCAACCGTTGCCGGCGGCCGTGTCTATGTTATGGACCGTCCCAAAACTCCAAGGCAGGTCGAACGAGTACGGTGCTTCGACGCGATGAGCGGTAAAAAAATCTGGTCGCAAAGCTATGAATGTATTTACAAAAAAGTGGGTTATCCTAACGGGCCGCGGGCTTCGGTAACCATCAACGAGAACCGGGCATACTCGCTGGGGACGATGGGGCATCTTTTCTGCTTCGATGCGGCCAAAGGAACGGTTATATGGAGCAAAGACCTCAACAGCGAATACAAAATCAAACTGCCTGTCTGGGGTATAGCCGCTTCACCGGTGGTTGAAGAGGGCCTTGTTATGGTTCTAATCGGGGGGGAAGATAACGCCTGCGTCGTTGCATTTGACAAAGTGACAGGAAAAGAAAAATGGCGGGCACTGGGCGACAGGGCTTCTTACTGCTCGCCGATAATCATCAGGCAGGCCGGCAGAAAGGTCCTCGTCTGCCTGACCGATGCGCGTGCAGCGGGGCTTAATCCCCTAACCGGAGAACTTTACTGGGAGGAGCCTTTTAAGCCATCGCGAATGGTAATAAGCGTCGCCACGCCGGTATTTCGAAATAACTATCTTTTGTTCAGCTCTTTTTACGACGGGTCACTGCTGCTTAAAGTCAGCCAGGAGAAACTTAGCGCCGAAAAAGTATGGCACCGCAAGGGACCGACCGAAAAAAACACCGACAGCCTGCACTGCATGATATCGACTCCGGTCATACTCGGCGACTATATTTACGGCGTTGACAGTTACGGTGAACTGCGGTGCCTTGAACTTGGTACGGGCGAGCGCGTCTGGGAAAGCCTGGACGCAGTTCCGACATCGCGTTGGGCCAATATCCACCTTGTGCAAAACGGGGACAAAATCTGGATGTTCAACGAGCGTGGTGAACTGATAATAAGCAGACTTTCGCCGGAAGGCTTTGATGAAATCAGCCGAGCCAAGCTAATTGAGCCTACAGAGGGACAATTAGATATGCGAGGAGGGGTATGCTGGTCGCATCCGGCTTTTGCCTACAAATGCGTCTATATAAGAAACGACAAAGAACTTTTATGCGCAAATCTTTCGGCGACGGATTGAAGAGCCGTGTATGTCGTCTGCAGAGGTTATAAAGCGAGGCATGTAATGCCGGAAATATTGCAACTGTGATGAGCGAAGTCAACATATCTGTTGATTTTTCGAGTATTAAATGGTGTGGTGATTGTACACTTTATGCGGCTTATTGATTTTTATAGCCGATGGGTGTTGACGGGGGTGTCTATTTGTCTTATCTTTATGTCTATTCGAAGCTATCCATAAATGATGGACGAAAATTCAACAGGAGGTACAATAATGCGAACCTTAAGAATAATCGTATTAATCATTGTTTTGGCTGTTTTTCAGTCGGCTGGGGGCAGGTGTTTTGCAGGAACATTGCCGTCGGTGTTTGATATGAAGTGTGAATATAAGACAAATCCCATTGGTATCGATGTAACCAAGCCTCGTCTTAGCTGGAAAATGGCGTCTACTCAGCGGGCGGTCATGCAGGCTGGGTATCAGATACGTGTTGCAGGGAGTGCGGATGAGCTTACAAGGGGCAAGAACCTGTTGTGGGACAGCGGGAAGGTGGAGTCGGATGAGTCGGTCCACGTTGTCTATGGCGGAAAGATTCCTGTCTCCCGTCAAAGGGTGTGGTGGCATTTGCGAGTGTGGGACAATAAGGGCGCTGATTCGGGATGGAGTGAACCGGCATTCTGGGAGATGGGACTACTGAAGACGTCGGACTGGAAGGGCGACTGGATTGAAGCGAATCTTAAAGAGGACCCGAACAGCTCAAATCCGTGCCCGATGCTGCGTAAAGAGTTTATGTTAAACGGGACAGTCAGAATGGCTCGTGCGTATGTTACGGCACTGGGTCTTTACGAGATGGAGCTTAACGGTCAGGTTGTGGGTGAGCAGCTATTTACGCCCGGGTGGACGGCGTACCTGCATCGATTACAGTACCAGAGTTACGACGTGACGGAGATGCTTAAAGAGGGCAATAACTGCGTGGGTGTAATTCTTGGGGACGGTTGGTATCGGGGGCGGCTTGGATGGTCGAAGCCGCGTAATCTGTATGGGGACAAACTAAGCTTACTGACTCAAATCGAAGTTGTTTACAGCGACGGCAGCCAGGAAGTGATCGTTAGCGACCAGACGTGGAAGGCGAGTACCGGGCCGATATTGATGTCGGATATATACGACGGTGAGGTTTACGATGCCCGTCTTGAAATAGACAACTGGAGCAAGACGGGGTTGGACGACGGCGGCTGGTCGGGAGTTACGGCTGTGAAGCACAGTAAGGATATTCTTGTTGCTCCGGCAGGGCCGGCAGTGAAAAGGATAGAAGAGATTAAGCCTGTCGGAGTTTTCGAAACACCGGCGGGGGAGAAGATAGTGGATATGGGGCAGAATATGGTCGGGTGGGTGCGAGTGAAGGTGAAGGGTGCGGCTGGTACGCACATTAAGATGCGCTGCGCAGAGGTGCTTGATGCGGAGGGTAATTTCTACACGGAGAACCTGCGAAATGCGAAGCAGACCGACGAATATATTCTCAAGGGCAAGGGCGAAGAGGTCTTTGAGGCGCATTTTACGTTTCACGGTTTTCGTTATGTTGCGGTGGAAGGCTGGCCGGGGGAGCTTTCGGCGGAGGCCTTCAGGGGGGTGGTCATTCATTCAGATATCGGAACGACGGGTACTTTCGAATGTTCGAGCGATATGATAAACCAGCTTCAGCATAATATTAAATGGGGTCAAAAGGGTAATTTTCTTGATGTGCCGACGGATTGTCCGCAGCGCAATGAGCGATTAGGCTGGACAGGGGACGCGCAGGTGTTTGCGCGTACGGCGTGTTTCAACGCCGATGTTGGGGGCTTCTACACAAAGTGGCTTGCCGATGTCGCCGCCGACCAAAAACCGAGCGGTGCCGTGCCTCACGTGATACCGAACGTATTGTCTTTAGGGGAACCAGAAGGTTCGTCGGCGTCGGCGGGGTGGGCAGATGCGGCTGTGGTTGTCCCGTGGACGATGTATCTTTGCTATGGGGATGTTCGTATTCTGGAACAGCAGTATTCGAGTATGAAGGGGTGGGTGGATTATATGGCCGAGCGCGCGGGTGAGAGCTATTTCTGGAATAAAGATTTTACTTACGGGGACTGGCTTGCCTTTAATACGAATCGGTCGGACTATCCTGGGGCGACTACCGACAAGGATTTGGTTTGCCAGGCATATTTCATCAGAAGCACAGAACTGTTGCGGCGGACGGCCAAAGTTTTAGGGAAGAGGGGGGATGTCGAGAAGTACGGGGAGATGTTAGAGAAAATCAAGAAGGTGTTTCGAGACGAATTTGTAACTGTCAACGGGCGGCTTAGCTCCAATACACAGACGGCCTATTCGCTGGCACTTGCCTTCGACCTTGTTGGGGCCGGGCAGCAAGAGAAAATGGCCAAGCGATTGGCGGACGATGTTAAGCGATTCGGACACATTACGACGGGGTTTTTAGGGACGCCGCTGATATGCCATGTGCTCAGTGATTACGGGTATCTGGAGGAGGCGTATATGTTAGTGAATCGAAAGGAATATCCGTCGTGGCTTTATCCGATAACCAAAGGGGCTACGACAATCTGGGAGCGTTGGGACGGAATCAAGGCCGATGGCACTTTCCAGGACGTTGGTATGAACTCGTTTAACCATTATGCTTACGGTGCGATAGGTGAGTGGCTTTACAGGGTTGTTGCGGGTATCGAGATTGACGAGGAGAAGCCGGGATATAAGCATATTATCATCCAGCCGCACCCGGGGGGAGGGATGACATACGCCAAGGCTCGTGTGGATTCGATGTACGGGTCGATAGAGTCGGGCTGGCGTCTTGAAGGAAAAACGATGACCGTCGATGTCGAGATTCCGCCGAATACGGATGCCACCGTCAGGCTACCCTGTGCCAAGTTGGCAGAGGTAACAGAAGGCGGCAGCCAGTTGGGTGAGGTAAAGGGGATAATGGAGAGCTCCCAGGATGGGGACGTGGCGGTTATTTTTGTCGGTTCGGGGCGATACTCATTTCAATACGAACAATAGGGGTCTGAGGAGTTTTTAGTCGGCAGAAAAGGTGTCGGCTGAGGCATCCGGTCGTGAGTGTTTTTGCCGCTGCATATTATAGTTATCTTTTCTATGGGGGTTGAAAGAAGATATTTCTCCGGGGGTTAAGAGAATTGCATATTTTGGTTATAGTTGCTATAACAGGCGGCGATTAAAAGGTATACGGGTAGGCGATGGTAAAATTAGTTGGGAAATTATCCGGACAAAATGCCGGCGTGATGGTCCGAAGGATTGTTTTCTTTATTGCTTTCTATCTTTACGTCTGGTTGGTAATAGAGCCTCACCTTATTTATCATGGGGGCGGTGTGATAACGAATTTTCCGTGCTTTTACTTAGGGTGGGAGTTTCTGGAGAAATTCCTGACGTATCCGGGTGGGGCAGTCGAGTATATAGCCGCTTTTTTGTCACAGTTTCTATATTATTCGTGGGCCGGAGCTATTGTGGTGACGCTGCAGGGGTGGGTGATTTTTAAGTGCAGCGATTATTTTATAAAGAGGACAGGGGCGAGGGGGTTAGGTTTTGTCTGCTATATCGGGCCGTTGGTTGTGCTTACTATTTATGGTCAGTATATGTATCCATTTGTGGCCATAACGGGTTTGTCGGTTGCGCTTGCTTTTGCGTGTGTTTATTTTGCGGGTGGATTTGTTGAGCGAGAAAAAAAAGTGCCTGAACCTATTTTATTTCTGGCGCTGTCATTAGTGGTTTATACGGCGGCGGGTGTGGCGTATGTTTTTTTTGCGGCGGTTTGTGCGATTTACGAGTTTTTTTCCAGGGGGCGGCGGGTGCTGGGGGTGTTGTATTTGCTTTCTTGCGTTATAATTCCTTACGCTGTCGGTGTTTTGATATTTGGTGCGAGTATTAATAACGCCTTCGGTGATTTGCCGGGCGTTTGGCGTGACATTTTCTCCCCCGGAAGCGCTAAAGCAGTGATAGCTATGATTGGTATAATTTACGTGCTGGTTCCAGCGGCGGGTGTCGGGGCCGGTGTTTGGCGTGTTTTTTTCGGCAGAGCGGCTGTGACATCGAGCGGAGGGAGAAAAAAGAGCGGGAAAAAACAGGGCGGGGGAATAGTTTCGTGGTACAGGGAATCAGCGATAGTGAAGTGGACGGTCGAATCGACGGTCCTTTTTGCAATTGGGGGTTGGGCAGTTTTGTTCTGGCATAACGGAGAGACGAAGAAGTTTTTCGAGGTTGATTACTATGTGAGCCAGAGGAAGTGGGAGGAGGCACTTGGATGCGCACCACGCAGCAGCGAAGGGCATTTTGTAATTCATTCGATTGACAGGGCTTTATACCACTCGGGGCGATTGGGTTACGATATACTCCGTTATCCGCAGCATCCGGGTATATTGCTTTTGTCGATAAAGGGGGATGCGTCTATAAGCTGGAAGAGATTCGATACTTATATGGACCTTGGTCTGATTAACAGGGCTGAGCATGACCTTGTCGAATCGCTGACGGAATTCGGGGAACGTCCTATTCTTTTAGAACGGCTGGCACTTGTAAATATGGTTAAGGGTAGGATTGCCGCTGCGAGGACTTTTCTTGTTGCGCTTAGTAAAACGCTGTTTCATTCCGGGTGGGCGGAGAGCTATCTGGAACGACTCGAAGATGACCCGAACCTTTCGGGGGATGAGCAGGTGCAGGAGATGCGGGGGCTGATGCTTAAGCGGGATTACCATTTTACCTTTCTCGACGAGGACGCGGTATTGCAGGATTTATTAGAGAATAACAGGGGGAACCGGATGGCCTTTGAATACCTTATGGTCAGGTATCTATTGACGGGAGGGCTGGAGGGTTTCAGGGAAAACCTGAAGCGGCTTGGTGATTTTAACTATCAGTGGATGCCGCGATTATATGAAGAGGTGATATTGTATATGGCTGAGAGGGGTCAGACGGTTGAGCTGGACGGGCAGGAGGTGAGCGAAGAGGCGCGTCGAAGGTTTTCAGAATTTCAGAGTATTTATAATCGTTACGGGAGGAACAAGGCGATGGCACTGAACGAGCTATGGGAAGATTACGGCGACAGTTATTTTTTCTACAGGCTTTATGTTTTTCCGGGAGAGACGCGATGAAGAAAGGGGTTTTTTATTTGGTTGTAATATTGCTTTTGGCGTTATTGTCAGTGGGTCCGTTAGGGTACGTTTTGTGGGGGGGCAGGGCGGTGATTGAAGAATATAAATCGGTTGGCCGGGAGGCAGGTATTCGACCGGATTACAGCGGGACGGTGATACCGGCGAACATTGCACCTTTGAACTTTGTAGTAGAGGAGGAAGGGGTACATTACTGTGTGAAGATAACTTCTAAGAACGGGGAGGCGATAGAAGTATTCAGCCGGTCGGGGAAGATTTCGATACCTGTGAGGCCGTGGAGGAGGCTTCTTAGCAGGAATAAAGGGGAGGAGTTGTGTTTTGATATCTTTGTGAAAAGGACGAGCGGGCAATGGGAGCGATTCGAAGCTATCAGCAATAGAATTGCCAACGAGGAGATAGATGGTTTTCTGGTGTACAGGAAGATATACCCGATACATAACACCTGGAGTGAGATGGAGATTTGTCAGCGCAGGTTAGGCGACTTCGAGGAGACAACTTTGCTGGACAACAGGTTTTTCGGGTGGGGGTGCGTTAACTGCCATACTTTTTGGGACAACAGAACGGACAAGATGTTAATGCATGTGCGGACTTCCAAGGGACCATCGATGATTTTAATCGAAGACGGGAAGGCGTCAAATATAGATTCGCGCAGCCAGTTCGGCTCGGCACCGATGGGTCATACGGCGTGGCACCCGAGCGGGAAAATGATAGTTTTTACGGTTTATAAAGTGGTGCAGTTTTTTCATATGGCAAGGCGGGAGGTCCGTGATGTGGTTGACCTTGATTCTTCTATGGGGTACTACCTGCTCGAATCGGAGAGTATGAAAAGCACTCCGGCGATTTCCGATGAAGACTACTTAGAGACATTCGGGACGTGGTCGGCGGACGGGCGGTACCTTTATTTCTGCAGGGCGCCGATATTGTGGCCGGACAGGGAGACGGTGCCTCCGGAGAATTTCGAGAAGAGCAGGTACAGCCTGATGCGCATCAGTTACGATATTGAAAGCGACAGTTGGGGTGAAATGGAGACGGTTCTTTCGGCTGAGGAGACGGGCTTGAGTATTATTCAGCCGCGAATTTCTCCGGACGGGAGGTTTCTGCTGTTCTGCATGTGTGAATACAGCGGCTTTCCCGCCTTTCAGTCGAACAGCGACCTTTATATGATGGAGCTGAGTACTCGTAAATATGAGCGGCTGGAGTGCAGCAGCGACGAGAGCGAGTCTTGGCATAGCTGGTCGAGCAACGGGCGGTGGATTGTTTTCAGCAGTAAGATGGGTGACGGTTTGTTTATCCGGCCGTACTTTAGTTATATCGACGAGAGGGGGAAAGCATACAAGCCGTTTGTGCTTCCACAGAAGGATGCGGCCTTTTACGATTCGTATTTCAAGCTGTTTCAAATACCGGAGCTTATCAAGTCGCCCGTTCCTTTAGGAGGGGGGAAGCTGGTTGGCCTGGTTCAGTCGGGAGTCGAGGGTCTGGGGGGGGTAGCGATTACGTCGGCGACACCGGCGGCCAAGGCGGAGCCGTGGCAGTGGCGAGAGGGGCAGAAATAATGTGATGCTTTGGGCGGCCATTCTAAATTTGAAATATTACACCGGCGAGGAAGTATTTTTGTTGTTCGGTAAGATGTGGTGAAGGGTACGAGTTATGGAGAATGGGATTAGAACTTTGAATGAATTGAGCTGGGGGTACAGGGCTTCGAAGGCTCTGCAGGTTGCGAGCGGTCTGGGGATATTTACGGTTCTTTCGGGAAGGGTGATGGAGGCGGGAGAGATAGCAAAGAAGTGCCGAAGTAAGGCGGGACTGACGGAGAAGTTGCTGATTGGGTGTGCGGCGATGGGGCTGCTTGAAAAAGAGGAGGGGCGGTATAAAAATTCCGCGCTTGCGGAGAAATACCTTGTTCGAGGGGGGGAGTTTTATCAGGGAGATATAATCGCACATTCGGCGAATGTGATGGAATACTGGAACAGGCTCGAAAATGAAATTCGGATAGAAGAAAAAAGAGGAGATAAAGAGGCGGAGAGACATAGAAACTTTATTATGGGGATGGCTAATATCGCAGCGGCGGGTCGGACGCAGATGTTTGTAGAGAAGATTGATTTATCCGGCAGGAGAAAACTACTTGATATCGGTGGCGGGCCGGGAAGTTATTCGATTGCGGCGTGCAGGCGGTATCGGGAACTGAAGGCGGTGGTGTTTGATTTGCCGGAAACGATTGCTATTACGAGGCAGATAATCGCCGAGGAGAGGATGGGGGACAGGGTGAGTGTCAGGGAAGGAGATTGGGAGACAGATAGTTTTGGCGAAGGTAATGATGTTGCGCTGCTTTCCAATGTGCTTCACGGGGCCGGCAGCAGCGCAGAGATGAAGCTTGAGAAGGCACGAGACTCGCTGGTGGGCGGAGGGTTATTAGTGGTGCAGGAGTTTTTGTTGAATGATGAAAAAGGCGGTCCTTTGATACCGGCACTTTTTAATATAATGGTCGGGGTGTATTCGGAGGGAGAGCTGCTCTCACTAATTAGAGAAGCGGGATTTGCAGGGGGTGAGATAGTTATGAGGTCAGAAGAGATTGGCTGCAGCTGGATAACTGCTGAGAGGGTGTGCGGTGATGAGGCTGTATAAAAACTCCGCGCTTGGTGAAAAGTACCTTGTTTGAGGGGGGGGAATTGAACCAGGGAGAGATAATCGCACATTCGACGAATGTGATGGAGTACTGGAAAAGGCTCGAAGATGAGATTCGGATAGAAGAAATAAGAGGGGATAAAGGTGCGGAGGAACAAAGAAACTTTATTATGGGGATGGCTAATATTGCAGCGACGGGGTGTGTCAAAGAATAAAAACTGTAAATAAAAAATAACAACAATTCGACGGTGCATTTTGCCGTCGGTCATGTCCGGCTTGATTTGTGGGAAAGGTTCGGCGTGGGTTTATTGGATGTAAGTTTCGATTTGAGCTATGATTTGTGGATGGTGCGCGGCCGGATTATCCTTTTTACCGATATCTGTGGAGAAGCTGCCAGCCTTATAAATTCTCTTCCGGCAGCAACTTATTGAGCGATATGGTTGTCCATACCGGTTAGTCTACATAGCCCAGAGACTTGAGTATCTCAAGGACTTTCTCGTCAATGTATAGGTCGGACTGCTCTCCCGTGTGTGATATAATCCATTTTTTCAATTTACCAGAAAGCTCGTCCGCTTTTTCCTGAGAGTCTGAAAAAAGGTTTTTCATTTCTGTAGGGTCATTTTTGAGATTGAACAACTCCCTGGTGTTTTCTTCTTTTCCTTCAATGTATTTCCAGTCTTCCGCCCTGATACCGAGTTTTTCGCCTTTTACCCATATCTTTTGAAACCAGCGTTCTTTATAGTGCCGGCGGTGGAGGTAAACGGGCCGATTTTTGTCAAGAGGCGCATTATTTATAAGTGCCGGAGTCAAATTGTATCCCTGGAAAGGCAGGTCTTTAAGGCTAATGCCAACCAAATCCAGAATAGTGGGCGCGATGCTTAGTAATTCGACGGGAGCGTTAAAAAGTTTGTCCTTGGGAATATGGTTCGGCCAGTGAAATAGCAGGGGCACGCGTACAGTTTCGTCATAAATGTGAATCCCATGTCCCATGTGGCCGTGCTGCATAAGGCCTTCACCATGGTCGGAAGTGATTACAACAATGGTGTTTTGCTCAACTCCTATGGTCTTTAGCATCTGCAAAATCCTGCCAATTTCACAGTCGGTAAAAGCAATCTCGCCATCGTAACAAGCGATCGATTTTTCTATAGAGTCGGCAGATTTTTTCTTTGGGTCATAACGAGAATAGAAGGGCTCAGGGGGGTAATATGGGAAGTGAGGGTCGAAATAATGTACGAACAGGAAGAAAGGCTTGTTAGGGTTTCGGGTAGTTCTCAACCATTCAACGACTTTTTGGGAGGTATGGTCGGCTCGTCTTTCGAAGCCTCCTGCAACATCAAGTCCTTCCCAAACCTGGGTTTTAGCTGTAGATTCGGGCTTTTCAAAATCGCCGTCATCATAGTGGTCAAAACCTTTGGCAAAACCGAATTTTGCATTGAGGACAAAAGAGCTAACAACCGCGGCTGTCTGGTATTGGTTCATTTTGAGTATTTCAGCGAGGGTTTTGTGCTTGGGCGACAGTTTCAAACCATTTTTGATTAATCTATGGGTAATAGGGTAAAGTGAAGTAAACATGGTGGCATGTGAGGGGGCAGTTGTTGCGGTAGGAGAGAAAGCCATGTCGAAGATGGCCGACTGGCTGGCAAATACACGAAGATTAGGTGTCGTGTCGAGTTTATATCCATAGAGGGAACAGTGGTCTCTTCTGAGTGTGTCGATAGAAATAAAAAGTATGTTAGGTCTGTTTTTTGCTTTTGGTCCACAGCCTTTGATCCACAAGCTGCCGGCCACGGAGGCTGATAATCCGCCGTAGAAGCCATATTTTAAGAATCTTCGGCGGTTTAGCTTAGTTTTTTTCCTTTTTTCAGCCATATCTCAGCTTTTCACTTGCCTTTATCTCCAACAACATCTATTGCCCGATTACGTTACCACATACAAAAGATAACAAATAAGGCAGGCAAATTCAAGGTCTATCGGGCATGCTTGTCCGTATTTCTTTAAAAAACCAGCTAATCAAGCAGGGGTGACAAAAATCAGTTTGAATGGTGTTGGCAAATTCTTATATGACAAGGATACGCAAATGCCCGAAGTAAATCTTTTTTTGGCATAAGCTTTGTTTCATATCGCTCGTTTATCGGTACTAAGATGAACGTTGGTATCGGTTGTTCTTATTAGTTTGCAGGTAACGCCGATTTGGCTTGCGAGACGCGCAACGGCAGCGTGTTCCTGTGCGTGCTCGCCAGCAAATTGAAACAGATTGGCGTGGTGCTGTTTTAGTGCTGCAAGCAGCGGCGGGGCGGTGGTTATTAGTGGTGCAGGAGTTTTTGTTGAATGATGGAAAGAGCGGTCCTTTGATACCGGCACTTTTTAATATAATGGTCGGGGCGTATTCAGAGGGAGAGCTGCTCTCACTAATTAGAGAAGCGGGATTTGCAGGGGGTGAGATAGTTATGAGGTCAGAAGAGATTGTGTGCAGTTGGATAACTGCAGAGAAGATTTAAGCATCTTTTATGGGGGAAAATGTACGTGAGGTCTTTTAAAATCTGCTTGCATAGGGGGGTGAGATTTAGTAAATTGCGTTTGAAATGTTAAATTTTGTTGTTTCTGGCGGCGTAGCTCAGCTGGTTAGAGCACGGGATTCATAAGCCCGGGGTCGAAGGTTCGAGCCCTTCCGCCGCTATTAGTTAGTGAAGCGCGAATCGAGAGAAGAGACACGAGATACGAATATCGAATATCGAACAAGGAATATCGAATTATGAAATAGATTGCTTCGCTTCGCTCGCAATGACATCATACACAATACAAGACACGAGTCACGAGCGACGAGTCACGAAAGATGCCCCCATCGTCTAGTGGCCTAGGATATCAGGTTCTCATCCTGGAGACAGGGGTTCGAGTCCCCTTGGGGGTAAGTCGTGCGGTTGCCGGGACTTGCAGGCAGCCGCATTATTGCGCACAGGCCCGCAAAACGCGGGTTCCGCGCCGGCTTCGCCTTTCTCTTGCGAGTCCCTGCGAGCCGATGCCGCCGTGTGCTGCACCGGATTCTGCACCGCTTTTCTGAAATGGTCCTCGGTCACCTGCAAGTA
>CAZIKS010000091.1:0-14394 GCA_964539795.1 uncultured Pirellulales bacterium | reverse complement strand
ATTTTATATCGCATCTTTTCCATCGCCAGTCGGGATGTGTCGAGAGGGCTATACCTTTAGCTTTTTTTTCTGTGTAATCTTCCAACTCCGTGATGGTCAGGAAGAAATTAGGCTTTAAGCCGGCCTCCCAAATGTGGTTTCGAAGGGCGGAACCCCTGGTGATATGAAAGTATATCTTGGCATGGGAAATTGCGGCTGTTTCAAAGGCCTTCAATATGCGGGTGCGAACCTGATTAATATCAACGCCGGTAATCTGAATGGCAGCAAGGCTATCGGCAAATCTCTTGAGGTGTTCTTCGAGGGCAAAAATTTTGCCTTTATAGCTTTGCATTACCTCATAAACGCCATCTCCGAAGTAAATTCCGCGGTCCAAATAGGCCGGGTCGAGTTTTTCTGCGGGGATGATTTTGCCTTCAATCATAGCTAACTGCATAAAAAGAATTCCTAAAAAAGGTGTCAAAGCGAGTTTTGGCGCTATTTTAATAAAAAGAGGCAAAAATATCTAACAATTTACTTTACAAAAAAAGAATGAATGCTTAAGATACCTGTCTTGTTAGTATTTTTCAATGTAAAAGCATGGAGTTTTTGGAATGTATGCGGTAATAGAACAAGGTGGAAAACAATACAAGGTCGTCGAGGGCGACAGTTTAAATATCGAGCTTACAAGCGTCGATGCCGAGGCAACAACCATCGAACTTGATAAAGTGTTATTTGTGAGCGACGGGGAAGACGTGAAAATCGGGACACCCTATCTTGAAGGAGCAAAGGTTACAGCTTCATTTAAGACGACCGCGGAAGAAGCTGTTGTTAAAGGCAAAAAGCTTTACCCGATGCACTTTCGCAAGCGGAAAAACAGCAAGAAACGAATCGGGCACCGGCAGAAGTATCTTCAGGTTACAATCGACAAGATTGAGGTTTAGAGGGACTGTTGAGCCTGTGGGAGGAGGAATTCATTTATTATTTTTTCAGCCCTTTGTCTCCAGGCGTCAGGGCCCTTTTCAACAAAGAAATCAAAGGACTTATCATCAACTAAATTTCCCAACAGGACTTTACGCTCCGAAGGTTTGGGGACATCATTTATTATTCGCCTGCGGAATGTCTCCAACTCAGTGAGGAACCGGCCGTGTTTTTCGGTGAATATTTTTTCGAGTTTTTTTCTTATATGTCCTGCGTAAGCGGGGCAGTGGCCTTCTGTTCCAACAGCTATCTGCAGTCCTCCTCGTTTTACGACAGCGGGTACAAAGAAGTCACAAAGCTGCGGCTGATCGACGACATTGCACAAAATCTCAAGCTGCTGGCAATCTTTGTAGATTTGTTTATTTAACTGGGGTTTGTTTGTCGCAGCTATAACAAGAACTGCACCGGCGAGATAGTCTTTAGAATACTTCGATTTTATTAATTCGGCGTCGGCGCCTTCATATCGGACAGGCACTTTATCATCTATGTCTTTGGCTACGATGACCAATCGAGCCCCCGTTTCGAGAAGCGCCTGTGCCTTTCTCATTGCCACGGGACCAGCCCCTATGACGACAACGCGTCTGTCGCTAAGCTCGAGATATATCGGATACTTTGCCATCGGGTTCTATTATACCAGAGCCTGTCGGTAAAGAGGGAAATAATTGAATTTTATAAATGAAAATTTTGTTTGTTTTCGTTTCGCAAAACGGCTTAAATATTGTAAACTGTTAGCAGCAAACTACTAACAAGGAGGCCTGACATTGAAAGTTGCTTTACTTGGCTTATTGCAATCTGGCAAAAGCACCCTTTTTGCGAGTTTGAGCGGTAAAAATGTCGGTGCAGTCGGCTCAACAAGCATAGACGAGGCTATTGTGGCGGTACCGGATGAAAGGCTTGAATGGTTGGCCGAGCATTACAATCCGAAAAAAAAAGTCCATGCAACGATAGACTGTCTGGATGTGCCTGGGTTTAACTTTGCCGACGAGCATGGCAGGGCGGCTGCAAGAAGGTATATCGAGAAGATAAGGACGGTTGAGCTGCTTGTACTGGTGATTCGGGGGTTTAAGAGTGCATCAGTGCCTGCTTATCGAAACAGCGTGGAACCGGCCAGAGATTTGAAGGAGTTGAGAACGGAACTTCTGCTCGCCGATTTTGAACTTGTTGCTACCCGTATTGAACGGCTCGAAAAGCAAATCCATAAACCCACCAAGACACAGGAGCATGATAAAACTGAACTCGCTTTGCAAAAGAAACTACAGCAGGCGATAGAGGCGGAGGAACCAATCAGTTCGGCAATCGAGAGCAAAGCCGAAGAGGAAATGATTAAATCGCTGGGATTTTTGACGTTGAAGCCGATGGTGGTGACGGTAAATGTCGGCGAAGATGAGTTGGACGCAGAGTTTGATTTTTCCGGTGAGGTCGGCGAGCCGGCGCCTGTGGTTGGGATTTGTGCCAAGCTGGAATATGAGCTGGGGCAGTTAGATGCCGAGAGCAGGGCGGAGTTTATGGCTGATCTGGGAATAAGCGAATCGGCGAAAAGTAAGTTTGTCAATAGCTGCTATTCGGCGCTGGGTCTGATTAGCTTTTTGACAGTTGTTTCGGGTGAGCTTCGGGCCTGGCCTATACGGAGGGGTACGACGGCTCTTGATGCAGCCGGCAAAGTTCATACCGATATTAAGCGCGGTTTTATACGGGCCGAGACTACGGCCTTTGACGACCTTAAAGAGCTTGGCAGTGAAAAGGCCGTGAAAGCTGCGGGCAAAAGCCGTCTCGAAGGCAAAGAATATATTGTTCAGGACGGCGATATTATTAATTTCAGATTTAACGTATAAGCTCAAACTGGCCTATACCCGTCTTTACGGGCATAATCTTTATTTTTTAGATGGTGCTAGTATCATTGACCTTGATGATTTGGAGATAATTGCATATCACTGGCTGGGCGATTGTGACTAATCACGCTGTAAATCACAAAGCACATGCATACTGTACTGTTTTCGGGGTATTCTTCTTGCCTTTGGCGGTAATTTCCACGATAATTTTGAGCGGCCAGTGACGCAGGCCATGCAATTGAAGCCAGACTATAGAAATGAAGCTCATTATGAAAGCAGTTAGTACAGTGCGATTGTTTGTATTACTCATTTTTTTAGTAATATTCACTTCCTTAATCAAAGGGGAAACTTCTGAGGTAATATCAGTTATTCCCCGGCCGGTGAAGGCAGAATTGAAAGAAGGTACATTTGTCCTTACGCCGGAGACATTAATTGTGGTAACCGAAGGCGTCGGCGGTATTGGGGAATATCTGGCGGAATTGCTGGCTCCTGCTACGGCTTTTAAGCTCGAAGTCAAAAAGATTTCGCAGGCAAAGGGACAGGCCAACTGCATTGTCCTGCAGATAAGTCTAGAGGAGGGCAATCCCGCCGATGAGGGATACCGATTATCTGTTGATAGGGACAGAGTCGTCATTAGCGCACGTGCTCAAGCCGGTATTTTCTACGGAATCCAGAGTCTGCGGCAGCTTCTGCCCGTGGAAATTGAGAGAGGCAGCAAGGTGAAGGAGATTACAGAGTGGCAGATTCCGTGCGTGGAAATCAAAGATGAGCCGCGATTTCAGTGGCGCGGGCTTATGATTGACTGCAGCCGTACCTTCTGGAGCAAGGCCTTTATCCTTCGAACTATCAGATTGATGTCCCTGTACAAGCTGAATCGACTTCACCTGCACCTGACTGATGACCAGGGTTGGCGGCTGGAAATTAAGAAGCATCCTGCTCTTACGGAAATCGGCTCTAAGTTTGCAGAAAAATATAATGAGCCTGCTGAGCGGCAGGGCTACTACAGCCAGAGTGATATGAGAGAAATTATCGCTTATGGAAAGAGGTATAATGTTATGATTGTGCCGGAGATAGAAATGCCGGGCCATTCGATTGCGACACTGACTGTGTATCCGGAGTTATCGTGCAGCGGAGGGCCATTTGAGATATTTCCGTTTTTCAAGGGGCCGGGTATAAATAAGGACATTCTTTGTGCGGGAAATGAAAAGACGTTTGAATTTCTGGAGGATGTACTGGGGGAGGTTGTAGATTTGTTCGACTGCGAGTTCGTACACATCGGGGGCGATGAAGCGCCGAAGGACAGATGGCGCGAATGTTCGAAGTGCCAGGGGCGAATGAGGCAGGAAGGGCTTGCTAATGAGGATGAACTTCAAAGCTACTTTATCAAGCGCATCGAAAAATTCCTGAATTCGAAAGGCAAACGGCTAATCGGATGGGATGAAATTCTCGAAGGGGGGCTTGCGCCTAATGCGGCGGTGATGTCGTGGCGTGGGACTCGTGGAGGAATTGCGGCGGCCAGTGTGGGGCATGATGTTGTAATGAGCCCGACGTCGCACTGCTATTTTGATTACGACTATGATAAAATATCGACTATGAAGGCCTACAGCTATGAGCCTGTACCAACAGAGGTGGCCGGTGAGCAGGTAAAACACATCTTAGGAGCACAGGCAAACTTCTGGTCGCATATCGACAGGACCGAGGTCGGGATGGACAAGCAAATATTTCCTCGTCTGCTGGCTCTTGCAGAGGTAACGTGGTCGACAAAGGAGCAAAGGCAGAAAAAAGCTTTTGCAAAGCAAGTTCGGATGCATTGCTCGCGTCTGAAGGAACTTGGAGTCAGATATTTCGAAGACCCGTCAGTTGGATTGCCGGGGAGTCAGGAATGGAGATTGGTATGGTCTGATGAGTTCAACTACGAGGGGCTGCCGGATAAGACTAAGTGGGATTATGAGCAAGGATTCGTTCGGAATGAAGAGCTGCAATATTATACGAGGGAGCGGGAGGAAAATATCAGGATTGAAAACGGGATGCTGGTTATAGAAGGGAGGAAAGAGCGCTACGGAAATCCGGAGTACGAGGCGAGTTCTACAAACTGGAAGCGCAGCCGTGAGTTTGCGGAATACACCTCTGCAAGTATTATTACACTAAATCGGGCCAGTTGGACATACGGGCGTATTGAAGTCCGTGCAAAACTGCCGAGAGGCAAAGGTGTGTGGCCTGCAATCTGGATGCTCGGAACCAATATAGGGAAAGCGGGATGGCCCACATGCGGAGAAATTGATATAATGGAGTATGTTGGCTTTGACCCCGATACAATACATGCGAATATTCACACGGCCAAGTACAACCATGTCAAGAAAACAAACAAGGGTTCGAAAATCACTGTTGATAAGCCGTATGATTCATTCAATGTTTATGCGGTCGAGTGGGATGAGAAGCGGCTTGACTTTTTCGTAGATGACAAAAAATACTTTACCTTTGAAAATGAAGGCGGCGGTGTAGAAGTGTGGCCATTCGATAAGGAGGAATATCTCATTTTGAATCTTGCAATAGGCGGGGCGTGGGGCGGACAAAAAGGAATCGATGAGAGCATATTTCCCCAGAGATTCTGTATTGATTACGTTCGTGTCTATGAAAAGAAAGATGTCAAACGCGACGATGCAATGTACAGTGTTAATCGGTGAAGGTGGTTTTTTATGAGGAAAGAATTTAAGCAGTATTTGATGAGGATATAACATGACAAACAAAATTAGCAGGTTATTTTATCGAGGTGTTTTGCTTGTGGCGGCGGCGCTGGTATTGCCGGGGAGTCAGGGAATTTGCAAGGTGGCGGAACCGACGTCGAAGCGTTATGTTGAGGCGGCGCGCAGTTTTGCAGATACAGTTCTCAACCACGGACGAGACATTTATGGCAAAGAAAAGACTCCGCTGTTTGTTGACGGCCTTAACGCCGAGACATTGGCGCCGGTAAAGTGGGAATGCCGCGGCCAGACTTGGGTATTGTCAAACTTTGCGAGTCAGCAGCCTTTTGTACGGTTGTTAGACGGATTGACGGGTATTACCGGCGAAGAGAAGTATCGGCAGGCTGCGGAGGAGGCGGCGAGATATGCTTTGGCGCATTTGCAGTCCCCGAGCGGACTGCTTTACTGGGGCGGGCATACTGCCTGGGACCTTGAGGGCGACCAATCAGTGAGCCAGTACCCAAAGGGCAACGTGCATGAGTTCAAGAACCACCTGCCTTACTACCGGCTGATGTGGAAGGTTGATTCGGTGTCGGCGCGGCGGTTGATGGAGATGGTATGGGGCGGGCACATTATTAGCTGGGAGCTTCTTGACTACAACCGGCACGCGGATGCGGAGAAAAAAATACAGCCTCAATGGGACAGTGAGTTCAATGATGATATCGAAGTACCATTTGCTACGAACGGCAATAACCTGTCGTTTTGTAATGTTACGCCTTCGCTTATGCACAGCGGTGTGATGCTTTCGGTCCTTGACAGAAACGAAGACGTCTTATTGTGGGCGCGGCGTCTGATTTATCGGTGGCAACAGGGGCGAGACCCGAAGACAGGGCTTTGCGGCGGGCAACTCAGTTATCGCAAGAACGACCGCGCTCAGACTGCTCTGGGTCATGTTCACCCCACCATCAATGAGGCCAAGATAGTAGGCTGCTATCATCAGAGCAGCCGGTATCATTTACTTCCGCTGGCACAAATGCAGGCAGGTGAAACACTGATAGTTGCCGGCGGGAAATATGCAGAAGTTGGACACGAATTTATCCGCTGGGCTGGCGAGGACCTCGAAGTTTACGGCCGACATTGCTATGATGTTGAGAAAGGAGTATTCGTTGCAGTGATGACCGATGGTACACCCATCAAATGGCAAAGCACCAACAAAGGATACTATATACCAGAGTCATTCGCCCCGCTCAAAGGCGATGGTTTTGTGGTTTGGGGTTATGCGATGGCGTATCGCCTGACAGGTGAGGAGGCTCACTGGCAGATGCTGCGGCGGCTTTTTGTTCAGTCGGGTCTTGGTGAGTTAGGGGCGGCCGATGGCAATAAGCGAGCACTGCGTTTAGATACAGATAACAGCGACTGGAGAATAATATATGCATTGCTGGAACTTTATTCGGCGACAAAGGACAAGGCGATGTTGAGACTTGCGTGCAGTGTCGCAGATAATCTTCTGAAAGTGCAGTCGAAAAGCGGTTTGTTCCCGCGTGCCGGCAGAGAATATGCTCGCACGGGGGACGATATTCCACTTGCAATTCTACACCTTGGAGGTGCTATCGAGGGCAAGAGAATGCAACTGCCGGCGGCTATCCTTGACCGCAGATTTTTTCATTGTGAATACCATGGCAAACTCGAAGAGTACCAGAAAAAGCGAAATGACGAAAGGACATACGACCATTACGTGTTTTATGGTCGGGATTAATGCCGGCGGAGGTGAAGCATTTGAATTGAGAACAGCCTGGATTGTGTAAGGAATTTTTCAGGGGGAATATCGAGCTATATGAAAGGGAAAGTAAATGAAAGGTCACACGGCATTTGGTTCTAATCTGATTTTTGTTGTCGCGCTATTTTTATTGTTTGTAGTATCGGCTGCACCAGTGATTGGAGATGATTGTAAGCCGGGGATTGAGCAGTTGTATCGGCTCGACCGTTTAGGTGTTTTTAAGGAGTCGGTTAAGGTGGCATCGGTGTCGAGCTACGACCGGACCGGCGGCAATGACGATGGTTTCAGCGGGAAAGATTCTTTTGTAGGCAGAGAAAACGATGGTCTGGTTCTGGCGGACCTGAAGGGGCCGGGGGTTATCTATCGGATTTGGACTCCAACTCCGACGGATGATGTGATGGAGTTCTATTTTGACGGTGAAGACGAGCCGAGAATACGTGTGAAGTTTCGTGAGATTTTTATGGGTAATCATCCGGCGTTTGAGGGGCCTCTGGTCGGATACGGGGCAGGTGGTTTTTACAGCTATGTTCCGCTGGCGTATAAAAAATCGTGCAAGGTGTTTGTCAGGGCTGAGCGGATGCAGTTTTATCAAATCAATTATGCGACATACCCGGAGGGGATGGGGATAAAGAGCTATTCGGCGGAACCCGGAGATGAGTATCGGCGTCATCTCGAAAAGGCCAAAACGCTATTTGGTTTAAGCGGTAAGGATATAAGTTCTTACGTTGTTCCAGCCGGCGGGCAGGCAGAGCGAATCGAATCCAGGGTTAGTTTGAAGCCGGGAAAAGCTGTGACCATATTTGAGGTGAATCGGCCGGGCAGGATAGTTGGGATTCGTATGCGGCCGGTAGAGGCATTTGCCGGCAAGAAACGTGATATTGTTATTCGAGCGTACTGGGACGGCGACGCTGAGCCTGCGATTTTAAGCCCGGCGGGAGATTTCTTTGGGTATGCCTGGGGTAAGCCTGCGATGAAATCCCTGATGGTGGGGACGGCGGACAAAGTGAACTATTGCTATTTCCCGATGCCGTTCGATAAGGCGGGGCGAATTGAATTATATTCGGAGCCTGGACTGAAGAGAGAGCGGACGGTGGAGGCGGAGGTGCTTTTTGTGCCGATAGGTCGGGAGAAGAATGAAGGTAAGTTTTATGCGCTGTGGCGACGGGAGAATCCGACGGTGAAGGGAAAACCTTTTACTTTTATCGAGACGAAAGGTCGCGGGCATATAGTTGGGGCCGTACAGCAGTCACAGGGATTCAAGTCGGGCGCTACCCGTTTTTTCGAAGGCGACGACCAGACAACTATCGACGGGGAACTTGTTATTCACGGTACGGGGTCGGAGGATTTTTATAACGGCGGGTGGTATGATGTTCCGGGCAGGTGGGAGTCACGGCGGTCGTTTGTGCTTAGCGGGTGTCTGGGTTATAAGAAATATCTGGGAAGGACGGGGGGGTACAGGATTTTACTGGGGGATGCCTATGCCTATCGCGAGAGTATATTGCAGACAATCGAGCATGCTCCTACGGAGAATGATATGTTGAATGACTATTGCGGTCTGACTTACCTGTATTCGCAGGAGCGGCCGAGTTGTGAGTTTGAGCTGCCGGCGGCGGGGGAGAGGGAGGTTATTGACCCGGAGCGGATTGTTTTTGCTGTGTGGTGGAATGTTCCGATATATGCTTTTTCGCTGCGCAATGCGACGCTGACGAAGGACGGGGGATGCGAATTTAACCAGAGGGAGGTTCGATATCTTTCGATGCGGGCCAAAGATAGGGATTCGTTTGGTCATCATATTATCTGTTTTACGTGTGAATTACCGGCTGCGGGGACATACAGGGTGAGCCTGGATGTTGTCAAGGGGCCGGAGCAGGGTAAAGTGCAGCTATTCAGGGATGAGGCTCCGGTAGGGCAGGTGGTGGATTTGTATAGCGAAAAGAGCCAACCGGCACCGGGGCAATATGTCGGCACGCTTGAGTTAGAGGAAGGACCGAACAACCTGCTGTTTAAGATTGTCGGCAAGAACGACAAATCCCTGTCGCTTGGTTTTGACCTGACGAATATAGTCTGTGAGAGAATGAAATAACTCACTTGAAATGCCACAAAGTTGTATAAGGCGGCAATACAGCCGAGCAAGCCAAGCATAGGGGGGCTACTGAGCCTGGATTCATGCCCTTTTATCCGATTGTAATTAATTCTATGGCGAAGGGTATAGTTTTTTGATATAAAGAAGGAAAGTGATGTTTTTCAGGAGTAACTAATGAAAGCAATTGTGCTGACCGGTTTGCAGCAGATGAAAGTGGCTGATATTCCAAAGCCAAGCATAGAAAAGGATACTGATGTCCTGCTGAAGATGGAAAAAGTTGGTGTTTGTGGTTCAGATGTACATTATTACGAAACCGGCAGAATCGGCTCACAGGTTGTCAAATATCCTTTTATAGTCGGGCACGAGTGCTCAACAACGGTGGAAGGAATCGGCGAGGAGGTTACGAGCGTTAAGGTCGGAGACGAGGTGGTAGTTGACCCGATTGCTGCGTGCCACAACTGCGCTCAGTGTAAAATGGGGCGGCAAAATACCTGTTATAACCTGCGTTTTCTCGGTACGCCGGGACAGGGTGACGGCTGTTTACGCGAGTATATTGTTATGCCACAGGAGTGTTGTCTGCCTACAGGCGGGAAGATAACTCTCGAACAGGGCGCCTTGTGCGAGCCGCTTTCTATCGGGATATATTCGGTCCGTCGGGCACAAATGCAGGAAAAAGCGAGGATTGTGATTTTAGGCTCTGGGCCGATAGGCCTTAGCTGTATGATAGCGGCGAAAGTTCGGCAGGCAGAAACAATTTATATGACCGACAAGATACCGGAGCGTATGGAGGTTGCAAAAAACACCGGCGCTGATTGGGTCGGCAATCCCGAAGAAGGCGATATTGTGAAACCGATTCTCGAACGAGAGCCTTTGGGGGTTGATGCTGTTTATGAATGTGCCGGTGAGCAGGACACACTTGATGAAGGAATCGAATTGCTTCGGCCGGGAGGCAAACTGGTATTGATTGGCGCACCGCGTTTTGAGCGGGTATCGTTTGTAATTGATAAGCTGCGCAGAAAAGAAATCGATATAGTAAATATTCGCAGGCAAGTCGGCTGTGCGCAATCGGCGATTGATTTGGTAGCTTCCGGTAGGGCAGAGGTTGATTTTCTGGTAACTCACAGGTTCGGCTTTGAACAGACCAGGGAAGCATTTGAAATGGTGGCGGGATATAGGGACGGGGTGGTCAAGGCATTAATTGAATTTTAGGGCTATGAGAAGGGCGAGCATAGTCAGTATCGGTAATGAGATTCTCACCGGTCAAACGGTGGACACAAACGCGGCATATCTATGTGAAAAGTTGTTTTCAATCGGCATACCAGTTGTTAGTTGCTATACTGTCGGTGATGAAATAGAGAGGATTGTGCAGGCATTGAAGTCAGCGTCTGATGATGCGGAAATTGTTTTAGCAACAGGGGGATTGGGGCCGACCAACGATGATTTGACCCGGCAGGGGTTTGCACAATTTCTCGGCAGCGAATTGCAGTTGCAGGAAGAGCTTTTACAAAAGATGCAAAGTTTTTTTGGCAGGCGAAATCTGCGAATGTCCGAGAAGAATAAAGTTCAGGCATATTTGCCAGCCGGCACAAAGGCGCTTGCCAATGAACTTGGCACTGCGCCGGGTATTATGGCAGAAATCAGTGAGAAATTAATTTTTGCTATGCCGGGCGTGCCGTCGGAAATGAAAAAGATGTTTGAAAAATCGGTTTTACCGAAGCTTAGAAATCTTACAGCAGGACAGTTTATTGTCGTACGAAAGTTAAGATGTTTCGGCGCCGGCGAATCAAATATTGCTGAGATGCTCGGTAATCTTATGGAGCGCGACAGAAATCCGTTAATCAATTGCACTGCTTCCAGCGGTATAATCACCCTGCATATTGTCGCAACGGCAGAAGATAATGACAAGGCACAGAAAATGGTAGAAAAAGACGAAAAGATGCTGCGAGAGCGTCTTGGTGATTTAGTGTACGGCACCGGTGAGCAGACTTTAGCGGAAGTGGTTGGTAGGAAGCTGGCCCAGGAAAAGAAGACAATCGCAACAGCCGAATCCTGCACAGGGGGTATTTTGGCCAAGCTTTTGACAGACATACCGGGTGCGAGCGAGTATTTTTCACAGGGCTGGGTTACTTACAGCAACGCTGCTAAAATCAGTGAACTGGACGCGCAGGCGAAGTTGATTGACAAATACGGCGCTGTCAGTGAGCAGACAGCTTATGCAATGGCCTGCGGGGCCAGGAAAAAGGCCGGGACAGATTTTGCAATTGGAATAACCGGTATAGCCGGACCAACCGGTGCGACCGAACATAAACCAGTCGGGTTAGTATATATATGTATTGAGTCCGATAGCGCCTCTGAAACAAAACGCTTTGTTTTTCCCCAGGATAGAAATTCCATACGGCTTAGAGCGGCAAAAACAGCTTTGAATATGATTCGATTAAAATTGCAGAGTTGACTAATTTTGTTAATAATGTTATAATAAATATTACCCGAATTAACAAAAATACTGAAAATATTGGGCGGATATGGCAAAATCACGCAAAAGACTGGGTGAAATACTTTACAAAGCAGGAGTGGTCAAAAAGGAACCGCTCATTAATGCGATTAAGACCTCAAGAACCAATAATAAACGTCTTGGGCAGGTATTGCTGGAACTTGGTCTGCTCAACGAAGATATACTTACCAAAGCAATCGCTAAGCAATTCGGTTTAAAGTACATAAATCTGGACAATATCACCATTCCTCCCGAAACGGCGAGGCTTATCCCGGAAGACCTGATAAAAAGGCATAAAGTTTTGCCCTTGGGTATGGACAACGGTCGATTAAGGTTGATTATCAGCGACCCGTTAGACCTTGACGCAATGGATGCTGTTCGGTTCCGATTGAATACGGAATTGGATTGCAGCCTTGCAAGTCCCTCAAAAATTCGTTCGTTTATTGAAGAATCATTCCAAAAAGTAACGAAGGAAGAAGACGACAGGCTCAAACATAGTATTGATGCCACGGCGGCTGAGCTTGCCGAGGCCGGTCATGAGTTACAGGCCGAAGCCCTTCGTGCCCAGGCCGCGGGTGAACTTGATGATGCACCTATTGTAAAGTTGGTAAATCTGATAATAGACAACGCATACTATATGAGGGCCAGCGATATACATATTGAGCCGATGGCTGATAGAGTCCGTGTAAGGTACAGGGTTGACGGTGTCTGTCTGGAAAAAGACAACATCCCAAAGAGTATGCAGGCACAAATGATTACGCGACTGAAGATTCTATCCGGTATGGATATTGCGGAGAAAAGATTGCCCCAGGACGGCAGAATCAAACGTACTATTGGAAACGATGATATCGATTTCCGTGTTTCTGCTTTGCCGGGAAATCATGGTGAAAGTGTTGTGTTGCGAATCTTAAGACCTGATGCCGTCAGAATCGGTATTCAAGCACTTGGTTTTGAGCAGGAGGATTATGAACGGTTTCAGAGAATAATCAAAAGGCCCAACGGCATTTTTCTGGTTACCGGTCCCACCGGTAGCGGTAAGACCACGACACTATATGCAGCATTGCAGGAACTCAATAAGGCGGACAAGAAAATCATTACCGCAGAGGATCCCGTCGAATACAACTTCGATGGAATGAATCAGGTTCAGGTCAAAGAGGATATCAACTTGACATTTGAGAGGATATTGAGGTCAATGCTGCGTCAGGCGCCTAATATCATACTAATCGGAGAGATTCGTGACGGTGTTGTTGCCGATATTGCGATTCAGGCTGCGCTTACAGGCCACTTGGTTTTCAGCACTCTCCACACCAATGATGCTCCCAGTGCGATTACTCGTTTGGTAGATATGGGCGTCAAGCCTTTCCTCGTAGCCAGTTCGATACAGGCTATAATGGCACAGAGACTTATAAGGGTTATTTGCAAAAACTGCAAAGTAATAGACGAGACACCCGACCCCTATTATTTGAGAGTGATGAATATTACTCCGGAAGATACTGAAAAAACTCCCATCTACAAAGGTATGGGTTGTGCTCAGTGCCAGGGTACCGGCTTCAAAGGTCGTCTTGCCGTATTTGAGATGGTTGAGTTGAACAACGAACTTAGGGAACTTGCCTTCTCGAAGGCACCTACTACTGAATTGAGAAAGGCGGCGATAGCAAGCGGTATGAGAACACTGATGGACGATGGCAGGATTAAAGTATTCCATGGAATAACGACGCCGGAAGAAGTCGTCAAAATTTGCCAGGCCGAAAACAGCGGTTTGGATTAAACAAAATTAAGGTAATAAGGATTTTCAAATGGCAACAGTAAATATGGACCGTTTATTGCATGCCTGTGTTACGCAGGGTGCTTCGGATATACATCTTACGGTCGACCGCTCTCCTGTTTTTAGAGTTCACGGCGGTCTCAGGTCTTTGGAAACAAAGGTCCTTGATCCTGATGATACCGTTAGTTTAATGAAGAGCATAACCCCTGAAAGAAATCAGCAGGAACTTCAGGAGGAAGGTGGAACCGATTTTGGTTTTGCATTTGGCGATGCAGCAAGATTTCGTGTTGCTATCTTTAAGCAAAAAGGCAATGTCACACTGGTCTTACGTCTTATCCCGACGAAAATTATGACGTTTGAAGAGATTGGTTTGCCGAAAATTTGTTCGGCTTTGTGTCGAAGACCAAGGGGATTGTTTCTGGTTACCGGTCCGACCGGAAGTGGTAAAACTACCACCCTGGCCTGCATGGTAAACTATATTAATGAAAATTTCGACCGCCACATAGTTACTGTTGAAGACCCGATAGAATACTATCACAATCACAAGAAATCTATTATTAACCAGCGGGAAGTCGGCATTGATGTCCCAAGTTTCAATGAAGCCCTCCGACGTGTATTAAGGCAGGACCCTGATGTTATTTTGGTTGGTGAATTGCGTGACCTTGAAACGATTGAAGCCGCCATCAGGGCTGCAGAAACCGGCCACCTTGTTTTCAGCACTGTACATACAACAAGCGCCGCAGGAACCATCACCAGGCTTATCGACGTCTTTCCGCCGAACCAGCAGGAGCAGATTCGTACACAGTTAAGC
>CAZIKS010000090.1:10941-14431 GCA_964539795.1 uncultured Pirellulales bacterium | reverse complement strand
ACCGTATCGCCGACTGGTATGTCCATTGACTCTGCCACCGGCGTTATATCCTGGACGCCCGATGAGACGCAGTTAGGCCTAAACGCCGTTACAGTAGAGGCAACCAACTCAGAAGGCTCCGATACTCAGAGCTTCGACGTGGACGTAGCCGGTGTAGCGCCTGTGATTATCTCAACTCCTGTAACCGAAGCCACCGTCAACCAGCCTTATACCTATGACGTCGATGCCAACGGCATACCTTCACCAGGCTATTGGTTCTTTACTCAACCACCAGATGGTATGACAATTAAGGGACCTACCGGTGTAATATCCTGGACGCCGACAGAGGCGCAGTTAGGTTTACATACAATTACAGTAAAATCGTCCAATTTGTATGGTACCGATACGCAGATCTTTGATATATACGTGGCCGATGTCAACATGGTACTCTCAGACGATTTTGACGATAACAGACGAGGTGCAATGTGGCGGCTGTTCGTCGAAGATTATAATAATGCATGGGTGACCGAAGATGCCAACCAATTGAACATAAGAGCTACCGGCGACGTCAACGACATTGCTGCTTTGTATGTAAGCAATGGCTGGAGTTTTGATGTCGACGAAAATTTCAAAGTTGAAGTTGATTTCCACTACAGCAATATCAGCCAGAGAGACAGCTGGATTGGAATAACCATTGCGGGCGACGATAATTATGTTTCAATCTCAGCAGGTTCTGATAACGATGAATCATACTTCTACTATGAGGCAGCTGTCGATGGGAATACGGTTTTTGAGCAGGAAATGAGGGATTCGAATGACGGAACACTATATATCTCATTTGACGCAAACTCGAACAATTTATACTTAAGCCATGTCGGGTATGGAGAACCAAATGCCTACACCTGGCAAACTATACCCAACCCCTTGCAATGTGAATGGACATCGCCGGTTGATGTGGCTATCGGCGGCGGTTCTGACAGAGTTCTTATTGCTCCGGACGAGGCATATATGGACAATTTTGAAATCACCGCCGCTACGCTCCTTGGCTGGCCGCCGATAACCGACATTGACAAGGATGGATTTGTTGATTGGCGTGATGTTGCGATAATAAGTGAAAATTGGCTCCAGACCGGCTCGAATGTTCCGGGTGATATCAAAGGTGATGGTGCTGTAGACTTCCTGGATTGGGCTGATTTTGCGTGGGTTTGGTAAGTTCATTAAAAAAGAAGATTTAGAGTGGAGAGGAGAGGAAAAGCGGCTTTTGCGTGGTAGAGATGGAGGCCGTGTGGGCCAAATCCGCAATTGCGGTTAGAAGGCCGGGTTTGACGTTAGAGATATAGTACAGTTTTGTATTTGAGGTGATTTTACTGTTCGAGGCGTTTTCTGTATAGCCTTGTCTGGAGGGTGTTTTGCCAGGCGGTCCAGTTGGAATCGCTTAATTCGTTATCAATTGCGATAGTAACCTGGCCGATTTTAGCGTCCAAATCGTCAATGTAATTTACCATAAATGCCTCTGGTGTAGCGGGGAGCTTCGGAGAGCCGAATTCGTACTGGCCGTGATGGGAGAGGATGATATGGCCGAGGGCGTTTAGAACGGACTTATCAATTGGTGCGGCCTTTTGTGCGAGGGCATCGGCTTTTTTGTTTATCATCAGAAAGCTTTGCGTGATGTGGCCTATAAGCTGGCCTGTATCGGTATATGAAAATGCCATGTCATAGGCAAGCTCCTGTGTTTTTCCCATATCGTGAAGAAAAATTGCGGCCAGGACCAAATCGGGCTGGACCTGTGGGTAAAAGGGCAAAATTGCGAGGGCGACGTTTAGCATATTGTGGGTGTGCTCGAGGAGGCCGCCAAGATAATTATGGTGGAGCTTTACACCGCCGGGGGCTTTGCAGAATTTTTGCATAAGGTCGGCGTCGGCGAGGAATTCGTCGACGAGGGCTTTTAACTGAGGATTTTTTATGCGGGATACAATCTTCTTTACCTCGCTGAACATTTTGTCGACGTCTTTTTCCGTTCTTGCAAGGAAATCATCAAGATTTACTTTAGAGTTATCCACGATGCTGAAAGTGTTGACAATAATCTGCTGGTTGCCTTGATAAAGCTCGCTTCTTCCCTTTACGTGAATGAAACCCGGCTTCGGTATAGCATCGTATGCTGTTTCCGTAGCCTGCCACATTCTTGCATTTAGCTGGCCGGTGCGGTCTGAAAGAAACATCGCTATATATAAATCTCCGCGTGTAGTGCTTCTTAAGATGGGGTCTTTAACCATATAAATATCATCGATGGTCAGGCCGGGATTAATTTCATTTATGAATTTGTGCGCCATAGTTTTCTCCAAATTTCAAATATCACACATATCGTATTTTGAAACTTCTGTTTATGCAAGAGAATTCGAGCGTCGTGTTCATTTGTCTTTTATTAACAGTTCCAGCTGGGATTCGGATGGTTTTAGATTTTTCTTATGGCGCTCAACGACCTGCCGGATATCGGCGAGGACCTGGGGGTTTTCCTGGGCGACGTTGAATTTCTCCGAAGGGTCGTATTCGAGGTTGAAGAGCAACGGCGGGTTGTGTTCTTTTGGTTTTTCTCTGTAACCAGCCTGAGTGATAAAATGTGCCTTCCAGGGGCCTTTTCGGACGGCCATAATTTTAGTGCCGCGATAGAAGAACATTACATTTCTGGGACTTGGGCCGGCGCCAAGCAGGGCAGGGAGGATATTAACGCCGTCAATAATCCTGTCTTTGGGGATGGGGACGCCAGCGAGTTCGAGGGAGGTGGTGAAGATATCCATAGTGCAGGCGAGGCTTGCATTGGTGGTATTTGGTTTTATTTTTCCGGGCCACCATGCGATACAGGGCTCGCGCATACCGCCTTCCCAAGTGCTGCCCTTTCCCCCGCGGAGGAGTCCTGCAGAGCCTCCGTCAAGGTTCATAATCAGCCAGGGGCCGTTGTCGCTGGTGAAGAAAACAAGCGTGTTTTCGTCGAGGTGGTTTTTGCGGAGAGTGTCGAGGATTTTTCCGACGCTCCAGTCGAGTTCTTCGACGACATCGCCATAAAGGCCGCGGAGACTTGTGTCCTTAAAATGCCCTGATGCAAAAAGGGGGACGTGGGGGAAGGTATGAGGGAAATAGAGGAAAAAGGGTTTATGCTTATTCTTCTGAATGAATTGAAGAGCCTCTTCGGTGTAACGGCGTGTGAGGGTGGTCTGGTCGGCAGGTTCTTCGATGGTTTCTTCGTTGCGCATAAGCGGTGTTGGACGCATATCGTTGCTGTATGGGATGCCGAAGTAGCAGTCAAAGCCGCGACGAGTGGGCAGGAACCGGGGGAGATGTCCGAGGTGCCACTTGCCGATGCAGCAGGTTGCATAGCCGGCGGTTTTTAAGGCGGAGGCGATGGTGATTTCGGTATCGGGGAGTCCGCCGACGGAAATCGGGGAGAGCACGCGGCGGCTGTCGCTGCACATCCCAGTGCAGAATGGGAGGCGGCGCGTGAGCAAGGCGGCACGGC
>CAZIKS010000090.1:0-10931 GCA_964539795.1 uncultured Pirellulales bacterium | reverse complement strand
TCTTGTGGTTTTTGTTATCAGCGTCCAGCAAGGAAGCCACATTATAATTTGCGAGAGCGGCGGCGGCGGTGCCTTTGCAGAATGTCTTTAGAAAACTGCGTCGATTCATTCGTTTATCCATTTTCAGACCTCCATTAATTTTGTTAATTAACCCATCTATCAGTCAGCAATGATATTGTTAAATGTGATTTTGTGCAAGAGGCTTTGGAAATTCTGCAATATGTATGATCAAAAAATTTGAGCTGACCGATGAGGAGTAAGAAGAATTTCATACAAAGGTCAGGAGCAATTTATTTTATTCTGTATTAAGAAATGGCACAGTTTAACACCTTTGGTTAGGAGAGGCCTTCAAGTGTTTTTCTGAATGCAGGAAAACAGTCCCTTGACTTAATTTAGAAATACAACAAGTACTAAATCGAAATAATAACATCCAATTTTGTTTTTTTAAAATACTATTGATTAATCAAGCCTTTAACAGCATAATTGATTTGGCTGAAAAGCCGGTTTTGTTATATAATTGTGAAGAAATTAGGGTAGGGTTATTTGTGTGCAAAATCCAGTTCGTTTAAGGAAATGAGTATAATTCATGACAAAAAATTCATTTAATGAGCCCTGCTGCGATATATGTGGAAGTTCAGAATTCATTGAGTTAATAAGACTCGAGGATGGCGTTTATAATAAGTGCATAACTTGTGGTCTGATATATGCGAATCCAATGCCCAAAAACTACAATCAATGGAACGACCAAACATATACGGATATAATGGAAAAATATGTTGAAAAAATCAGGACCAGACGCAAAAGCAATATCAGGAAGCTGAAGCGTTTCTCTCGCTATAGACTAACCGGTAACTTTCTCGAAATCGGGTGCAGTGCAGGGGCCCTTTTAAACGTTGCACGTGAGACAGGCTGGACTGTTAAAGGCGTTGATATCAGTACAGCCCCAACGAATTATGCAAGAGAACATCTTGGTCTTGACGTTTTCACCGGTACTGTAGAACAAGCAAAATACCCTGAGAACTACTTTGATGTTATCTTTACAAATGCGGTTCTGGAACATGTACGCCATCCCTTTTCCACGCTGAGAGAATGTTTACGTATTCTTCGGCCCGGGGGGATTTTCTATGCCAATACCGTCAATTGGGATAGCTACACTCGACGTTTGCTGGGTTTGCACTGGAAGAACCTGAATGTGCGCGGCCACATTCACCTATACACCCCCCAGAACATAAGAAATCTTTGTAAGCGAGCTGGATTTGAACGTGTAAAAATATGGTCTACTGGCGTACGTATCAAGCTGAGTGATAATACGGATTTTCATAGTCCATGGCACTGGTATCTACTTAAGGGAGTACTTTCGGGCATGGCTCGCGTAACAAATAAGATGGACCATATAGAGTTTATAGCCACAAAAGCTTGTTTGTTTTGAAAGCCTTATCGAAGATGCCTTTAAGGAAAGCCGATGAAAATTTCCGTCATTACAGGCGCAGCCTTCCCGACAGGGCTGGCACCCACAAATAGAATTATCGCCTATTGCAAAGGTTTAATAGAAATGGGTCATTCAGTCGAGGTAATTTGTTTATACCCGACCGAAAAAGAAGGCACAGTGTCAAATAGCTGTGTTCAAGGAGTACACGAAGGGATTAGCTACCTCTATGCATCAGGGACATGCATTAAGCCCAAATTAAAACTGAAGGTATGGTTTAGCAAACAAAAAGGTCTTTCAAATACCTTTCGTCACATCCTCCTGTCACATCAAGACAAGCCTTACAATGCGATACTAATTACAACTTATTCCAACACAGCAATCATCATGGCCAAAATCCTATCACGATTGGTCAAGGCACCTCTGGTTTTCGAAAAAGGTGAATATCCGAAATTTATAAGAAGACAACAGTTTTTTCCCATATCACGATGGCTTTGTGAATTTTTCATTTATCGCCTATTTGACGGTTTTCTTGTGATTACAAACGCTCTGAAAGATTATTTCAGCAAGCATGCGCGTCGTGGCACTCCAGTGAGCATCCTACCAATGTGTGTGGATGTAGATCGATTTGCGCCGGTACAACCGAGAACTCAGCAAAAGCAGATAGCATATTGCGGCAGCCTTGATAACAAAAAAGACGGCGTTAATTATCTGATAGACGCGTTCCACACAATATCATCCGAATATGCGGATTGGAATTTAGTTATCTACGGGGGTTCACCATCACAAGTGAAAATACATAAGAACAAGATTGATGCTTTGGGTTTAGAAAAAAAAGTAAAAGTCACCGGCTGGATTGAAAACCATCGAATGCCACAATTATTGCTTCAAGCTTCAATTTTGGTTTTGCCACGCCCTAAGTCTGTTCAAGCATCAGGTGGTTTTCCAACAAAGCTTGGTGAGTATTTAGCCACCGGCAGTCCTGTGATAACAACCTCGGTGGGTGAAATACCATTGTATTTAAAGGACGGGCAAAACGCCTTTATTACTACTCCAGAAGACAGTAAGGCACTGGCGGAAAAGATTAAGTACGTTATTAACAATCCAGAAACCGCCAGGCAAGTTGGTGTCAAAGGACTCAAACTGGCTCAAACAGTTTTTCATTATAAAAATATCAGTAAACAAATTGTCGATTTCATTCAATTATTAAAACACAACGTTTCAAGTGAGTCCTACGAGTATAAGATTTGAATATGCATCCGACTTATTTAGCATTCTCATGCTTCTGTTAGCAATAATATTGGAAAATATGCCCTTTTATTTTTTAATTGCACACAGGTTTAAGCTAATTGGAATTTCCTGTCCACTCGCTTTCAACTTACGCATCGATTTGTCTTTTACTTTAAAATCTTCAAGTTTTAGAGGGTCCCACTCCTGAACCTCTTTAAAGCCCATTTGGCTCAGCATTTCTGTCATAGTTCTTTTTGTAAAAACCGTATAGTGAAAATTGAACCGATTTTCCTGGCCACCCATAAGTTGTAGACGAATGCTATTTAAGTCTTTCCCGGAAGCCTTATACACAGCTAATAGTTTGTCGAAATCCGGAACCGACAGTCGCAAAACTCCGCCGGGTTTTAAAACGCGATGCATTTCTTTCATCACTGAAGCCAATTCGTGCTTTTTAAAGTGCTCAAGGATATGACACATATATACCATATCCACAGACCTGCTTGAAAACTGATGCATATTCGAAATATTATCCGTAACGATATGGACATTTGGATACGGCAGACCGTCAACATTAATAAAGCCCGGGTAATCTTTTCTGCCACAACCAACATGCAGCCAGACCATTCCTTTATCATTCTTTGGCCATTTTGGAGAAATTAGTTTTCTTTTTAAAAATCTCAAGTTCTTTTTGGTCCATTTAAAGTACTTTTTGAACCCTTTAGACATAAAAATTCTCCCTGAAACCCGGGACAATAAAAGTGGTTCTAAACTTCGCCTGCATATATCGTATTAATCATCTTTTTCAAAATTTTAAGCTTTAACGGTCTAACTGACCATTTCTGATGAACTGCTGTAGATGCTCAGAATTCATAGTCTTTTCCAACAAACGCCGGATCTTACGCCGTGTTTGCTTTCACAGGTTAAACCTGCCCTCATTAATCACCTGAGTTGCATGAGCCAAGTTCCACAGTCAGTGTTTCAACATCCAGACTGACAATTCTACCGTTTCATATTCTCATTCGACAAGCTCAAAATAAAAATTTTTGCCGCGCAGAGTCTCAAAATTCCGTCGAACTTGAACTTAGAGTTGGATTGAAAGTTAAAACAATACTTGAAAGAAAAAATGTTAACAGAAAAATGGCCGTAAACAGAACCGAAAGTCTTTCTTAGAAAAAAACTGTTTTTTTCTCATTTATGGTGATGCTGACAACATATATACAGGCAAAATTAATACTATATAGGTTTGATAAACAAGGAACAAAATACTTAAGGTCCTCCACTAACCAAATGCCTTAACCTGTGCCATTTCGGCTGATGGGAAACATTAGATATTACTTAATCTTACAGTTCTGTTTTCGAATTCACTGATATTATTTCCCCCTTAGTTGAAACGTAATATAATCCTATCAGGTCTTATTTTCATCTTTTCCTCCAATGTCCTCTATGTTATTAAAAAAGCGAGCTATATCCTTATGTCTTTTGCTTTTAAACAACCAACATGTTTTATGAACTACCAGGGCATCCAGATCCGTCAGTACAGGTCCGTTATCGGTAATCAAAATGTTTGTATGCTTTAAATCGCCGTGAGTTATTTTGTATTTGCCCATCTTCTGCAATAATTTTTCAACCAAACCCACAACCCTCGTTCGCTCTTCATTACTTACTTTTTTATCTCGAAAAAAGTCAGACAATTTTAAACCGTTAACATATTCGGTCATAAGATAAGATTTCCACACAATTGGCCCTCTATAGCTCTCAATATAGGCCAATGGCTTTGGAGTCGCAATTCCCAGCATTGTAAGTCTATGCCCATGCAGCCATCCTCGATAAGCACGGGACCGCTTTATTGTATGACGTAAGGAATGAAATAAACCCCTATGATTGTAACGCTTTACAACCACATCTTTACTATTCCATTTAATTCTTGAGACGTATGACGTATTACCTTTTTTAAGAATCTCTCCAGAATCCATTATCGAATCAGTCTTCTCAATTAAATCCAGAGGTGCCCGTCCGGCAATAAATTCTTTATCGAATACCCCCAGACATTCCGGTTTTTTTAGTTTGATGTGTCTTTTAGATGTGTGGAGACTTTTTTTCAAAGCCCGCCGTATCATTCTTTTGTTTTGTATTAAATGTTGCTTTTGAAAAACTATTTCATCGGATTTCTCAGGCTCCCAACCTCGCGAAGTTGTGTATCGTTTTAAAATTGCTGTTCTTGATTCTATATTATCATCTTTTATATAACACGCCAGTATCGCCAACCGCGAAAAAGCTTTCTTCTTTGGAACAGGTCGCGCAAAAAAACATATCTGTCCCGGATCAAGAGTAAAAACATTTTCACCGGAAATAAGAAAATTACCCAGGTGTAAATCTTTCTGAAAAACTCCCTTTTCATGCTGATTTGCCAACTCTTCGCAAATCGAAAATAATAAAGCGAGTTTCTGCGCTTTACTTTCCAAGCCATTAAATACATCAATGGCTGTTGATGCGTTAATAATCTTTTCAGTGGCAATTACATGCCGGTTATCTCCAGTCTTGCCATAAAACATGACTCGCGGGCTCTTTAAACCTCGCTTCTTTAATTCATTCAAACCATACCATTCCCTTTTGACGTGTCTTTTTGCACTGAACTTATCTGAGAATATCTTAACGACAACGCTTTTATCATTCCATGAACCCTCATAAACATGTCGCCTGTTTGGAATGGCACGCAGAAGTTTTTCACAAACTAAAGTGTTTAGCTCAGTTTTTATTGATAAGTTTTTAACTGGTAATTCAAAAGGCAAATCAGTCATAAAAATACCACTCAAAGCTACAGATAACCATCCCGTTTTTTGGCACTAAATATTGAATTATAAACGGATTCCAGTTGATTCGCTACTCGATTAACAGAGACTTTTTGTTTCAAGTCATCGGCAAGAATAGCCTGTGACGCATTCTGTATATTTTTTGTCTCAGTAAAATAACTAATTGCTTCTGACAGTGCATTGATATTAACAGGTGTATCAATTACTTTACCATGTCTGTTATTACTGAATAAATCCATAGCGCCATTAAATTGTGTAGTTATTACAGGTATGCCGGCAGCTAATGCCTCAAGAATGAATCTACTGGCAGGGTCATAGTAGGTCGGCAATATTGCTACATTGGCTATTTCTAAAAGATTCTGAATATTCTCGATATATCCCAGGAACAGTATCATATCAGATATTTTCAGTTTTTTTGCGATTTGTTTGTATTTATAATCCCTGTCTTTGCCGGCAACTATTAAGCAAAACTTTCGACTTTTATTTACAGAGAGCAGAACTTTTTGCATTGCCTTTAATAAGGGAGTTAATCCTTTCAATCTGAAATTGTTTGCCGCGAAAAGAAAATATACGGGTTTATCATTTTTTTTAATTTTTAATTGTCTCGTTATTCGGGTCCGCAGATTTGTAATCGCTTCTTCATCGATTTGCCTGTCAACTTCAACTCCATTAGGTATAGTTATCATTCGATTATCGTAAATATTATAGTGCCGCTTAAACTGCTTCGCGACATAGTCAGAGATTGCAATAACCACAGGACCGTTCGGAATTTCACAAATGCGTTTTTCCGCTTTCATAAGAGTTTTTCTTCTGACATTGAAGAAAGACGTGGTTCTTTTGAAAGATTTTATAAAGCTATTCTGATAACTGGCTGCATTGCGTAAAATTGTTTCAGGATATGCCCCCCCGCGCGGCTGATAAATATCCGCAAAATCAAAAGGCAGTACACTATGTATTATATCATAATAGTTTTCTTTCAAATGTCTTTTCAGATGATTTTCGAAGACGTGATATTTAACACGCTCACCCCTTATATCATTACATAAAACACACGTGTATTCGGCTTTTTCCTGTCCTTTGGCTGCAAGGATTTTCACTTCATAATCGAGAGTCGTCAGAGCGGCTGTTAACTCCAAAACCGAACGCTCCGCTCCTCCCAACGTGATATTTGCTCTTTCTATTATTATTGCAACTTTTTTTTTCATTATAAAGTGTTTTTTGCTTTACATATCTTTAAATGGAACTTCTCTGGCGTGTTTCCTATTATGTTTTTCCATACTTTTTACTTTTTTGATTACTCTATGAATAAATATTTTATCCTCTTCTTTCAGCTTTTTACGGCCTATGTAGGCAAGATAAAAACGTAGACGGTCTGTCAGGGAAAAAAATCCCGCCGGAGCGGAATAATATAACTGGGATATATCTTTTATTCGAAATCTTTTAGTAAGCAGCAGTGGTTTAAATGAGCGAGCTAAATCAATAAGATAAAATTCTTTACTCTCACTGAGGAAAATATGTGAAAAATAAAGGTCCCGGTGTCGATAATCTGTATTATGAAATCTTTTTATAAAAATTGCCAGTTTATTTATAAAATCCCTCCTCAGTCTTAGATTTTCATTGGAAAGTGGTGTGTAGAAAAAGTCAGGAAGCTTTTTTTCCAAAGACTCAGCATTGGGGATTTTCAACATAATTATAAAACTTCTTTTCTCGAATAGTAATCCCCGGTCTTCTCCATAAGCCAATGTTTTTGGTGTATTTATTCCCGCCTTCGACAGATTATAAGCTGGGGCAAAATCACAAAAACAGCAAGTCACACGTTTGCGATAAGATAACCAGTTTTTAATCTGAGTCAGGACCGGGGGTCTGTCGTATAATTTAATATATACAACAGCCGAAAGGGAATTTATTTTAATTTGGATTCGTTTTCGAAATCTGTTTAGATTTTCTTTCTCTAAATTTTTACCACCTGTGCACGAAAAAACCTCATCGATAGAAGTAAGACCAAGTTCTCTTAGCCCGTCTTTGTATTCGGGATCGATAAAAAATGACTTCGATATTGCAACTAAATTCTGCTGTTTCATATCAGGATTATTAAAATTTAAATATGCCTGATTAAGTCAATGTATTAACTTTTTGACTATAACCACATACAAAATGTGTTCTATTAGGTCAAAGGTTTCAACAATCATTAATTTTAATTCAAACTATGCTTTTCTTAGTTGTGTTTCATATAGACTCTGATATAAATGACAATCCCTTGCTAATTGCTCGTGGCTACCCTGTGCGATGATTTTGCCATTATCCATTACAACTATCTTGTCGGCTGCTACAACAGTACTAAATCTGTGAGCTATTAATATCGTAGTCCTGTCCTTCATAATATCCTCAATAGCATTGTGTATTTTCGCTTCGCTATCAGCATCTACCTGACTTGTTGCCTCATCAAATATTAATATAGCAGGATTTTTCAAAATTGCTCGTGCTATTATAATCCTCTGAAGCTGGCCGCCACTGAGTCCTGCTCCGTCCTCACCGATAACCGTCTCATATCCATCCGGCAAAACAGTTACAAACTCGTGGACAAAAGCTCTCTTTGCTGCTAATATAATCTCGTCACGAGTGGCCTGTGGTTTACCGTAGGCAATATTTGCAACTATAGTATCATTAAAGGTTACTATATTCTGAGTCACCATACCGATCTGTTCTCTAAGGCTTCTTAACGTGCTGTTACGAATATATTGGCCATCAATTAGAATTGAGCCGCTGTCAGCATCGTAGAACCGTGGTATAAGGTTGACTAAAGTAGTTTTGCCCGAGCCATTTGGCCCAACAATAGCGATGTTATGACCAGCTTTGACCTTTAGATTGACACCCTTTAATACGGGCTTGTTGCTGCCCGGATAAGTGAAAACAACATCCCGAAATTCGATTTCTTCTCTCAATGACTTTAATTCGCTTGCATTAGGGTCTTCAAACTCGACTGGCACATCTATAACAGCAAATACTCTTTCTGCAGCGGCATTTGCGGCCTCGATTTTATTCCATATATCGCTGGTTTTTCGCACCGATTCAGCGGCGGCCCCCAACAATCCCAGCAATATGATAAATTCGCTGCCTTCCATCTGTCCGCTCTGCATCCACCGTGCCCCCACCAACAGTGCTGCAGAAAGGGCCGCCATTCCAAAAACCTCCAAAACGGGAGTAGTTGCTGAATCGACCTTCGAAATTTTGAGTAATTGCTTTAGTAATTTGTTATTTAACGCTTCAAAAACTCTGTGCTCATGCTTCTGCCGATTATAAATTTTGACGATCTTGAGTCCCTGCATTGTTTCTTGCATTTTGCCGAGCATCTGTGACCCCGACATCAGAGACTTTTTTGTAGCTCGCTTTACCTTCTTGCCGAATGCCGCTACAAGCCACAGCGCAAAGGGAGCACCACACAGAAATACCAAAGATAGACCTGGATTTATCAGCATTGCCCAGCCTGTTAAAAAAACAGCATTCAGCGGCTCCCGAAGTGCCTTGCCAAGCAGAATTTTTACTCCTGTACCCATCGAAGCAGTATCGCCTATAACCCTGCTAATGGTATCACTGGGTCTTTCACTTCCAAAATAGCCCATCGGGATATCCATAACATGCTCGTAAGCATCCCCCCGTAATCGATTGATTGCGACCTGCACAATTTTTTGCGCTATATAACTTTGGTAGAACTTTGCCACGCAACGAATTATCGTAACAACGCCCATCACCGCTATGATAAACACGACTGACTTTGCTTTGTTGGACTTAGTGTTCTCTCTCGGCAGAAGGCTCATCAGTTTTTCGATGTAATCCAGGTAAAAAGCCTTATTGCCGGTCTTCAATTGGATATTGAAAATTTTGAAAGAACCATTTCCGTCAAGACGCCTTAGCTGAACCCTTATCCGGTTTTTCGTCGGCGCTTTGGCAAGTGTCTCAAGGAGTTTTTCGGCTGAAACCTTTTCGTGTGCCCCGTCGACCATAAAATCACCTGCTCCGATAACCTGGTCGAGTTTTCGTACGCCGCAATCCTGGGCGAGACTCTTGTCTTTTACATTTGTAATCTGAAGATAATGTGCAATGTCAGATGTGAAAAAGTCCGACTTTTCCGGCAGATATATTTCCATCCCATAACGATGCCTCGTAATCTTCCTGTCGACCCAGTTGTGCAGGCCCTCCTCTCCTGTCATCACCTTCAGCAGCGGCAAAGCTGTTGCAAAACTAAGGGATAGTAATGTGGAAACTACTAACGCACTGACAACGACAACAATAATCCTCGGCCATTGCGGCCAAACATATTTGAATATCCGTCTAAATGATGTCATTAAGCCACCTTAGAGTTTTCTAAACAATAACTTTGTATTAACAAGGTTAGATTATATTATGAATTTTTTAACTTTATCCAGATCATCTAATTCCTCCTTTAATTTCATTGTAAAAGTGAGAATCCATTAAGTTATTCAGTATCCTTCGCAAAAACAGGAAATTTATTTTTTACCGATGTTTATATTTTGGAGTATAGTGTTTGATTTGTCAAGGAATAGAGGTCAGGGGGACGATAACACTGAGCAAATCATCCATATAGCAGGGCTTGTCGAGAGAGACGTTCAGGAGAGTACCGTGGTTGCGGTCCGGGATATAAAATATATAGCTATCCTGAATTGTATTTTCATTATACAATTAAATTCTTGGACTGACCATGTGGTGGAGAGCGAGGCGTGTTTTCGAGCTGCTTTTGAGCAAGCTGCAGTTGGAATTGCCCATGTTGCGCCCGATGGCCACTTCATTTTTATCAACCGAAAGTTCTGTGATATGGTAGGATACAGTCATAATGAGATGCTTGGCCTGACATTCCAAGACATTACTTACCCTGACGACCTTGATGTCGATATAGAGCAGGCAAACAAGTTGCTGGCAGGAAAATTAGGTACTTACTCAATTGAGAAGCGATACATTCGCAAGAACTGCGACTTAGTGTGGATTCATCTAACAGTCTCTCTGGTTAAAAATGAAGCAGGACAACCACAATGGTTTGTGAGTGTTGTGAAGGATATCTCCGAACGCAAACTTGCGGAAGAAAAACTACATGCAAGCGAAGAAAAATTTCGAAATTTGGTTGAACAGTCTCCGGTAGCTATAGAGATTTTAGACTATGACGGAAAGATTAATTTTGTTAATTCTGTCTTTATGAAACTATGGGGAATTACCCAGGACACTTTGTCCCAAGTCTATGAAAAATACAACCTCCTTCAAGACGAGCAGACCAGAAAATTGGGTGTGATCCCGTCCGTTGAGGCTGTCATTTTGCTTTCGATTGAATATAACGTGCTGGATACGATGAAGACCCTTGATTACACGGCGCGGCCTTTGGCCGCAACCAAAAAAAGATTATTTTTATTCTTCCTTCGTAATACTACGGTGCGTAAGCCCGTAGATGGAAGTACCCG
>CAZIKS010000089.1:10376-14443 GCA_964539795.1 uncultured Pirellulales bacterium | reverse complement strand
GAATATCGCTATTAGGTCCGTCGGTGTCGCCCCAATGGCATTGAGGGTTTTAGCCAGTTCTGAAACGGTAACCGTCTGTGGCACAGAAATCAGGTACCCTTCTCTCTCTTCAACGCTTAACAGTGTTTCCGGAATAACTTCAGTTGTACCTGCATCGGAGAAAGGCGCTGTCGGCTGAGAAACGTTTGCGGTCTCTTTGATTTTTATAACAAGGCTGCCCTGCGAAATTGCCACTTCTGATATACCAACATTTTCTCCGACCACAATCGTGCCGGTGCGTTCGTTAATAACCACAATCGCAGGAATATCAACCTTTACGTTCGATATTGTAATATCAACGATAAAACCGGCTATTCCCGCCTGGCTGATTTCATCAGGTATTCTGACCTTGATGGTTCCGGCGTCAACTACTGCAGCAGTATTTGGATAAATTTGATTAATGGCTTTGCCGATTTGCTCTGCTGTTGAGAAATCGTTATTCCTAAGATTAAGAGTGATAAACCTGTGCCCTGCAATATAGTCTACGAAGCTGGATATTTCCTCTTTTTCAACAATTGCGCCGCCGGGTATCCGCCCTACCGTCTGATGGTTCTTCGTAATCGAAGCCGTATCACCCGATGCTGTCCAGCCGCCAATCGAAACTCCTCCATTGGCTACAGCATAAACCTGCCCGTCAAGACCTCTAAGCGGTGTCGGCAAAAGCTTTCCTCCCTGAAGGCTTTTGGCGTCTCCTATGGCGGAGACATCAACATCTATTTGCGAACCTACAGAAGCAAAAGGACCTAATTGGGCTGTCACCATAACAATGGCGATATTACCGCCGGTTATGTCCGTAGGAGAAAAAACCAGCCCGGACGCTCTTAATATATTTACCAACATCTGTTGCGACGGCAGGGTCTTATCACCGGTGCCCGCCAGGCCTATAACCAATCCAACACCACTGAGTGGATTGCTGCGAATCCCCTGTATATCGACGATGTCTTTTATTCGCTCGGATTTTCCGTCTTCAGTTGCAAATACACAAATTAGAAATGCACAAAGTAAAAGTGCCCCTGCGCTTTTTTGCCCCTTTGCTTCTTTACTGTTGGTCGATTTCATAACCGTATACCTTCAAAAATGCTCCACACGTTATCGCTCAAATCACCTTAAAATGGCCACAAGATGTCAAATATTCTGCCGAGCCAGCCTGGCCTGACAAATGGGGCCGAGACGCCTTTGTTCCTGCTGACAATATTAAAGTTGGCGACTTGTTTACTCGCGATAGTATTGTTGAATGCAATGTCATTTGGCCGAACTATGCCGCTAACCTCAATAATTTGTATATCTCCTCCAATATCACGATTACGGCTTCCCATAACTACAAGGTTACCGTTCGGCATAATATCAACAACCACTACAGTAACCGAATCGATAAAGCTACGTTCGTCCTTAAAGTCGGCCTTGCTCTTCAACTCGTTATTGGATTCGGCTGCCACACCAAGGTCAGGAAGACTGGCAATATCACCCACGTCACCATCAAAAGTGGTTGAGCGTTTGGTGTCCTTCTTCAGGTCTCTTTTTACCTTGTTCTCAACTTTGCTGGCTTCGGTGATTGTAATGGTCAGGATATCACCTATCTTACGGGCCACGTCGTCGGCATACAAGTCCTTCATATTCTTGTCCCGTCTGGCCCAGATAGACCCTGCCTCTGAGTTCGCCGACCAGAATAACATTAAAACCATCAGAGGTAACACGAACCTGCATTTGTAATTCGGATTTTTGCTGTCATCGTTCATCGTTTCTCCTATTAAAATTACTTTGTGCCTTTTTGTTCTCATGGTTTTTTTTCTAAAAAATCGGTTCTACGGTTCCATCCTCTTTGACTTTGGCTAAGATTATCCGCTGTGAGTCTACGTTTCGAACTTTTATATATTCACCGAGACTACCCTTCTGCATAGTTTTTCCAACAGCGGTAACAAGAAGTCCAGGATTTTCAAATCGAATCAGAACGGTTTTATTCCGCTCAAGCAAAACTTCCGGTTTTGCAGAACTTATCATACCCGACTGAATCACAGTATTTGCATCTATAAGACATCTTGTGACAAGGCCATAAGGTGCGCTCCAATTGGGAGGCTCAGGATAGTTCGATGCAACTTTTTCTATCTTGATATTCTCAGGGCTTAGTATCTTTCCCGCATCTAATTCGACTAAAGTTACCGCTCTGCGATAATTGTATTTTAAGCGCAAGGTTACTTCGCGCGTTCCTATCTGCTTACCATCAGCAGACACAGCAATCTGAATCTTGGCGCAGCTTTTCGAGGTGTTCTCAATCATACATGGAACCAATTTGATATCCTTACTCGTCTCGGAAACAAATAAATCTTTGGGTATCACCATCGGATTTACACTGCAAATCGAACCGGCTGGTGGATTCTTCATCAAAAACGAACGTGCAATTTCAACAAATTCGCTGCCTCCAATAACCTTCTGCTGTCGCTTAACCATTATTTTTTCTGCACCGGTCAATGTTACCTTCGACGCATCGATTCCGTTGCAGGCCAATCTGCTTAATATCGTCGTCCTGTCAATCACAATTTCCTGCCCTGGCATTGAAAACCGCCCTAAGACAATTTCATTTGCTTTTGCTACCAGAGGCTCATCACCACGCACAACGGCAATTTGGTCGAGACTCAGAGTCTGACCCTTGATTTTAATTTCCCTCGGTAGATGAATTTGGACGGACGGTTTAGCAATCTGGCGTTTAACGACTTCGGTGTTTACCGTTTCAGAACCAACCGATACCCGAAACAAAAGTGTAAAACTTACAATTGCACAGAGGTTCAAAAACCTTGCGCTTTTATCCTTCTGCATTATTGTGCCTCGCCTTTTGTTCATAATGATCCCTTATGTAACCAAACTGTTTGCCGTTCGCAGCATTTCATCCCCTGCTACTATTGCACGAGAATTTATTTCGTATGCTCGCTGGGCGGTTATAAGATTGACCAGTTCACTCACCAATTGCACATTGGATTTTTCGAGAAATCCAGACTGGATAGAACCAAAACCATTTTCTCCCGGCAAGCCTGTTAAAGGCGTGCCGCTCGCTTCGGTCTCTGCCAGAAGGTTGTCTCCTTCGCTTGAAAGTCCTGACGGATTAGGAAAGCGCGCCAATTCAATATTACCCACAACAGATTGTGTCCCAGAAGGGTCGGTTACATTGACACCTCCATCTTTACCGATGTCGATCGAAACAGCATCGGTCGGAATAGTAATCGACGGTTCCAAAAGGTATCCGGTGGTAGTAACCAATTGCCCGTCAGGGCCTGTTTGCAGGGCACCATCCCGGGTATATCTTATGCTGCCATCCGGCATAGTTACCTGAAGAAAGCCTTCACCAGTAATAGCTATATCGAGCGAATTACCGGTATTCTGAAGTTCACCAGCGGTAAAAACTTTTACCGTTGATGCCGGGCGAACTCCACTTCCTATCTCCAATCCACTGGGAGCATATATACCAGAAGCCACTTCCGTGCCGGGTTCCAATAACTTGACATAAAGCAAATCCTGAAAGTTAATCTGGCTGCGCTTAAAACCGGTAGTGTTGACATTGGCAAGATTATTAGCGATAACATCCAGCATCATTTGCTGGGCCGTCATTCCTGTCGCTGCAGTGGAAAATGCTCTCAACATAATTTAGTCTCCTTTCGTTAAGCCATAGCCACATCCATAAGGCTGGTGGAAGCATCTTCTTGGGCTGAAATAATATTTATATTTGCTTCGTAAAGCCTAGACACCATTATCATATTAACAAGTTCCTCAACCATCTGGACGTTGGAGGCTTCCTGATAACCCTGTTTTACAACTATATTTTCAGCCGCTAACGGCTGTATATTTTCATCCGGCATCAGGAAACAACTGGCACCAGCCGATACAAGTTTGCTTTCGTCCTCTCCGAAATCGACAAGTCTAAATTGGCCTATATCCACTCCACCAGCACTGATGGTTCCATCGCTTGAAACATTCACTTGCGAAAGCCCAACATTAATAGGCACAGTAACCGGCCCTGATTGTCCTGCTATAATCCTTCC
>CAZIKS010000089.1:0-10366 GCA_964539795.1 uncultured Pirellulales bacterium | reverse complement strand
GTTTGAAACATACCATTCCGAGTGTAAAGAGGCCCTTCCGGTGTCTCTATCACAAAAAATCCCTTACCATACAATGCGAAATCCAGTGGCCTTGTTGTTTGAACAATGCTGCCCTGCGAAAAATCAAGCATTGTTTCCAACTTAGCCTCTTCCGAAACTTCCGCTTCCGTACTTTCTTGCTGGGTTTCCAGCGATTTGGCAAATGTACTGCATATACGTTTGTATCCGACCGTGCTTACGTTGGCCAGATTATGTGTAACGATATTAAACTGTTCCTCTAAATCACTGATGCTCAAACTAATCTGGGATGTAATATCCGACATTTCAAATTCCTTATGCAGTCATAGTCTCGACAACACTTTCTACCGTGTTTTCGACATCCGGAGCATTTTGACCTTTGTTTCCGGCTTTCAGAGAAGCTGCGTTCGTAGCACGAATTAGCTCGCTGACGTCTGCGTCATTCAATCCTGTTAATTCAACAGCTATCGAAAAACCATTTTTTATAAGCCTGACTTGCCTAACCTCTCCGATATCTTCTATGATTTTTGATGCTGTTATTTTGCTATTCTGGCCAGGTTCGGCCGAACCCCGGCCATTTTCCTCATCCAGCCTAAGCATTACCAAAATCCTGTCGGCCACTTTTGCCTCCAGCCGGCTCTCTATACGTAAACCAGGCCCAGCCAACTCAGTAACAACTGCAGAGACAAATTTCGGCGGCCCCCACATACTAACAGACACATTTTCGCTATTGCCAGAAACTCCGGAAATTTGTCTTGAGAATGGAAAACTCGCAACAAATGCCTGCTTGCTTACCGGAACACGTAGAAAACGCCGACGATTTATGAAACGCACGTCATCATTTTGATTTAAAATCAGAATATCACCATCATAACTGACTACAGAAGTATCAAACTCCCAAACCGAAGCGCCAAAATAATAACGTACCCGCCAAAGCTCCCCAAAATTAATTCTCACCGACATTGCCAGTTTAAGCATCAGTTCCTCATCGCTATTCTTTATAACGCTCGCCTCAATATTGTCTGAAGTACGGTTTGTTCGACGTGTTATATGAACTTTTTTGCCTACTGGGATTTCCCTGCTGCTCAATTTCCTTGACCTGCCTGCCGTACCAATAGACCGAACAGGTTGACTTTGAAAACCAAGCTTTTCACGCAAAAACGACAGTTCAGTTTTCAATTGCCTGCTTTCCTCTGTTTCCTGTCCCTGAGCCAGGCTTTTTTCCATCATTACTGCGGCTCCCTGTTCAAAAGCCTTGCTAATATTGAAAACCGATTCGCTTTGCTTCAGTTTTGCATAAGCTGCTATCCTGAGCAAAGTTTGGGTCTCATGGTGACTTAAACCCCGCTTAGCAGCTTCCTCAAAAAACATCAGTTGCCGGTCAGTTCGTCCCTTTGTCCTCCGGTTATAATAACTAACCACCAAAAGCAACACAGCCAATACAATTATGGCAACCACACTTGCTGCCATAAACCAGTTTTCGGTAACAAAATTCGCACCAGGGTGTCTGGCCGCTTGCCAGCGCTGCACAGGAGTCAATCCCAAAATGGTGGCATTTAACCATTCCATAATTGCAAGTCCAATTGTTATCATAAAATCCCGAAGTTATTATCTGATAAGATTAGTCAGTTCTCGCAGTATGTCATTGGCAACTGTAATGGTTCGAGCATTGGTCTGGAAGCCTTTTTGGGCCTGAACTATAGTAACAAACTCGTTAGCTATATCAGCATTGGATTTTTCCAATGCTCCGCTATGAATGGAACCGGCCACACCGTTCAACACCTGAGTAGCTACCGCCTCACCGGAGTTGGCTGATGGAATGAAGTATCCATTGCCTACATTCTCCAAATCCGCTGCATTTTGAAACAAGGCAATTTGCAAAGTAGCGATATTTTTCTTAATACCGTTGGAAAAAGTGCCAATAACCATACCCTCATTATTAACCGAAACAGAGGAGAGTTTGCCTGCCTCATAACCGTCCTGTTCTCTCGCAATGACAGTAGAATTGCCGGCGAACTGGGTCAGGCCATCCAACTGTCCCGCCGTACCCATCGATATCGCAATGGTCTGCGGATTAGATGTATCATGTGCAAAGGTTACCTTAAACTCACTTGATTCGGTTTTAGTATTCAGACCCGAGTAGCAACCAAAACTGGCATCAAATTCTATTCCCTCGATTTGACGGTTATCCATATCTATAGCGCTAACATCCCCCGTGATAGAGGTCATTATCATATCCCAAGTATTGGCAGTGCCTGTTCGGACAAACGCACATGCCATGACATGTGCACCTCCCTGAGAGTCATAGACGGTAATATTGATGTTTTTGACTTCTGCGCCACCGACAGTAGACACCTCAAAGTAACCGGGTGTTCTCAGTGTACCATCACCGGAATAAGAAAAATTTACATCCGATTTGCTGTAGCCGCTGACAGCATCGGTTACTTTGATTCTACCATTAACCAAAGAAGCTGTCGCATTGCTACCAAGAATGGTGTTCAAATGACTGACAAGATCGCCCAGAGTGGTAGTCGCATCAACAGAAAGAGTTAAATTACTGTTATACGCATCACCTTTTGGACTGAAACCAGATATTTTAATAGTTCCAGAATTCAGAGTACCGCTATACTGGTCAAGATTGGCAATTTTTGTGTCCAATTCAGCTAAGGTGCCGTTAGTTGTATAAGTTATATCTGAAGTCAGTACATTCGTCTGGGGTGTAGAAAGTGCCGCATCGGCACTTAGGTTGCCGGATACTTTCACTTCTGAAGTAGCATTTGCCGCCATCGCTACATAGCAAGAAACTTTAACATTACTATCGCCTGGTGTTTGGAAACCGTCTATTTCGCCGACTGAACCAATACGCTGGACTATAAAGCCCGTGGCAGGGTCAATCAAACTCGAGTCTGCATCGACTTCGAATGCACCTGTACGAGTGTAAATGTTTTTTTGACCATTGCTGAGTACAAAATATCCGCGCCCTTTTATCGCAAGGTCTAACGGATTGCCTGTATTTACGATATTGCTCTGAGGAACTGTACCAGCTACACCGGCTATCCCAACATTAGCCCCCATATGCTGAGTGTTGGTGCCGCCGACAGTAGATTTGGGCCGTGATGCCTTATTAATCGTTTCGCTCAACAATTCAGCAAAAGTTCCGCGGACGGCCTTACCAGCGGAAGTACCTACATTAGTTGAATTGCAACTGGCCACATCAAGCACTTTTTGTTGAGCTTGGGACTCATTGACTCCAGCCGACAATTCAAAACTCATTCCAGTTTTTCCTTAATTTATGCTCAAAATTTCGATTCAGATTTTAGTTTCCAACAGAAATTATGCCGTCTAACCCCAAGGTATAGTCACCTTCAGTTGTTTCTAAAATCAAAAGGAGCCCTTCCTTAGGGTCGTTAAATACTTTTTTAACAGTTCCGCTCATTTCAACCAGGTCACCTGTCTCCGTTTGTTTAAAGAACGTTACCTCTTTACCTATCAGCGAGCCGGCATAGGCGCACTCGGTAGCAGCCAAAACTTTTGTAAAGTTTGAGTTGATTGACTCAAGTTGCTGCAGTTGTGAAAACTGCGCCAACTGAGAAGCCATCTCATTATTGTCCAAAGGCTCAAGCGGATCTTGGTTTTTGAGTTGAGCTATTAGGACTTCCAGATAATCCGCCTGGATGGTACTTGCGGAGTTTATCGCTGCCATTTATATTTCCCTTCTAATTTTTTTTAAAACCATATCTTCTTGTCCGCAATTTCTGTGCCACATTAAAATCATCACACATTTGAAAATTGGCAAGTTTCTGTTAAAACAGAAGTTAAAGAAAGCTTATAAATGGATAAATATTAAAACCAGGCGGTATTTATGTTCATGGTTCTTTCCTATAGGATAATTTTTCCTATCTGACAGAAAAATTTTCCGGTATTGAGGTATTGTTACTATTGCCTTCCAGGAAGATTGTTCTATTGGTTCTGGTCGGGGACACTAAAACGTCCCATAAAAAACACATTATGTTACTGTAAGTTTTGCTTTCTTTTGCTACAAAGATGTCCGATAAAATTATAATGGAATACCGCATATTTTCGTCTTTGATAACTAAGTGATGTTATCGGCTCGTCCCATAAAAAATTAAAGTTGTAACAGATTAATGTCGATTTATTGGACATTCACTTAAGGAAAAAAACAAATTAATTATGGTAAACTTACTTTTGGAAAAGGGATGATTTTACACAGAATTGTTGTCGTAAGCAGGGAATCACATGTCCAACAATTAGCCCGGCAAATCGGTCAGGAAGTATTCGTAGCTGATGACCCTGCCGAGGCTTTGGATGTCATCGAAACAATCCATCCCGATTTAATTCTTTTTGATGACTGCTTTGGTCCCGCTCAAATTCGAGAAGTCATTGATACGGCCGATAATAATTCAATGAATACCCCTCTAATAGTGATTGGTCACAATGCTGGTAACACTAAACTTTCCACAGAGTTTCTACAAAAGGGGGTCTATGATTGCATACAGACAAAGGCTGATTATGGTCGGTTGGTAGAAATTGCACATCAAATAAGAAATGACAATCTATCTAAGGACATAGATTCTGAAACAAATATCAGTGAATTCTTTGTTGAAGACTATGCCGCTTCTATTCCCTTGGTCGGTCGTAGCGAAGCCATCATCAATAAACTTAAAATGATTAAACTGGTCGCCGCCAGCCAATGTAATCCGGTTTTGATAATTGGTGAAACAGGTACGGGCAAAGAGTTAGCTGCCAAGGGAGTACATAATCTAAGACACTCAAACAAACCTTTTGTAGCTGTAAACTGTGCCGCTCTGACGGCAAATCTTTTGGAAAGCGAACTTTTTGGTCATGTAAAGGGTGCTTTCACTGGAGCCGACCGTGAAAAAACAGGGCTTTTTGAATTAGCCGAGAACGGCTCAGTTTTCCTCGATGAAATTAGTGAAATGCCAATAAATTTACAGGCAAAGATTCTGCGTATTATTCAGGAAAAAACTTTCCGCAAGGTCGGAGGTATAAAAAATATTACCTGTACTGCCACGATAATAGCTTCCAGCAACCGAAACTTATATCAGGAAGTCCAAGCTAATCGCTTCCGGCGAGATCTCTATTATCGCCTAAATATCTGTCCAATTATTATTTCTCCGCTCAGAGCGCCACAGCGCAGGTCAGATATTCGCCTTCTGGCTGAATATTTTCTTAAAACTTCGAGTATATGCCCGCTAAAGAAAAATAAAATAACGTCAATGACAAATCTAGCTATCAAAGCTTTGGAAAGACACACCTGGTACGGCAATGTAAGAGAACTGCGCAATGTTATAGAAAGAGCAATATTACTGGAAACTACAAACAAAATCGGGTTAAGTAGCATAGTATTAGACAATCCGGAATCCAACGAATTATCGGACAGTCCAATGGCCTCTAACGCCAACAATATCAAGGACTTTTCGCTTGAAAAGGCGGAACGTGAACTGATTTCTCGTGCCTTGCAGGAAACAGGCTGGCAAAAAACACGGGCAGCTACACTTCTTGGCATAACAAGAGCAACCCTCTATGCAAAGGTCAAACAATACAATATCGAAAAAGGTTCATATATTGCAAAAGACACACAAGACGAAACTCCAATGTCATCTTTACCAGAACCCGTTATGGTCTCCTAAATTGAACTATCTGATATAAAGCTAATTATTCTCACACGCTTACGCTATTTTTTTACTTATGTCAGAAAATCTGTCGGCTCGTATAAAATCCTGACATCCTTGAAACAAGCCAAATCGCTATCTTTAATACCAAAACAGACACACTTTAAGAAAATAAGCTAAAAATAAATCCACACTGTTATGTTTTACATATCTGGCACAACTATTGCGGTACCTTAAATAAGGTTGTGAAATGCGCTCATTGGCGCATTGTGGGATATGTTTGACGAATAAAGTCAAAAGCTATGGCGACAGAAAATCAGGAAAATATTCGCGAAGAAAACGCTTTCGAGATGCCTTCGGACAGTGAATTATTTGCCAGCTCTTCCGACAATAATGGAATCCACGAGCAACTCTCGGAACGCGACGTTTTTACCGGAGATGAGGAATTTTACAAATTTTTATCAGATGCTGTCCGACCAGCAGGCTCTGTCCCATACGCCGGCCCCGACCTATCAGCAGGCTCTGCTACATCTGAAGATTTTGCGACATTCTATGAAGCCGATGCTGAAAGCCAACTGCCGCCAACGCCGATTATGCACAATCGTTTTGCAAATCTCCAGAAAATCCTTATCGCCAGTATCGTTGTAATCGTGGCAATACTAATATATGGGGTTGTGAAATCCTCACCATTGCAGCGCCAGGCTTACAGCCTGCCGTCTGCCGACCAAATAGCCCCTCTCGTCCAACAAATTCCTCCAACCCGACAAACTCTGACCAATAAAGAACCAACTCCGTTACCCACATTCGCTACACCACTCCAGGACCAGCAGTCATATCAGCACGCCGACGCACAAACACAACCACAGTCCCTGGAAGTTGCACAAAACTTATATCTGCAGGGAGATTACAAAAATGCTTATTACGCTTATATTCAACTGCGTCAAAGTCTCCTGACTTCAATGACCTCAAGCCGAACACAAAACCACTTTTTAAGAGATTTTCTTCAGCTAAAAATGGCCTTGTGTATGGAAAAAGCAGCTGATTTCGACCACGCTTATCAACTATTAAGGATAGCTTCGACAAGTCGCTCGGTTGCTATAAGCACTGTCGCAAATTATCATCTCTGCTTGATTGAAATGCAGAAAAAGCAATACTTGAAAGCACAAACCAGAGCCTATCAAACTCTTGCCTTAATCGATGCGGTGGATTTTGATAAAAACTGGGCTCTATCGCTGCAGCGTGATTGCAATTTCCTGATAGCCCAATGTCTGACCAGTAAGGTCCTTTCTCTTGCTGATGCCGACAAGGAACTTCCCGAAGATCTCTGGAGCAGGCCCGACACAAAGCCAGATCCTTTCATCAAACTAACAGAAGTTCAACTGCACTCTCTTTTGAATTCCGGCTCAGAGCAACTGAGTAAAGCCCTTCTCGGTCCTCAAATTCAAAAAGTCGAGCACTTAGAAGGTACCGCTCGATGGTTCATAACTTGTAATAACGCTTCAACCGAAGAACTTTTGGCCAGATTTGCTGCTAATGCAGACTTTGATGTCCACTGGCAGTTAGGCAGTGAATCGGACTCATCCCCGGAAATAAAAAATTTCTTCCGCCAAAAACCCCTGATTCTGTGTATGCCGGCAGCAACAACGCAACAATTCGTAAGCACATCTGTCGGTTGTGTCGGTTTATTGGCACACCTGGACAACGAAGGAACCATAAATATTTTTAACCCAGCCGAATATTCAACATTATCAGAACACATATCTTTGCTTAGTGAAGAGGCTATTTCACTCTGGCAAAAATTACTTCTTAAATATCACAATGACCAGCACACCCCAAACTCTCATTTTGCTCTGGCACTATTGTATTCTCAAAAAGGCATGATAACAGAGGCAATTGCAGAATACAAACTGGTGGCAAACCGCTTTTCAAAAACATCTTTGGCTCCATTCGCTTTACTATACTCCAGCAGGCTAAAAACCAATCTTCGCGACTATTCCGATGCCCGCCAGGATTTGCTGCAGCTTGTCGAGTTATACCCTGATATTGAAATTTCCGATCGGGCCTGCTTATATCTGGCTGATGCCACCATGGAAGCCGGACTTTACGACGAAGCTCAAAGACTCTATCGCAAAGTTTACAATCTTGGTCTATCCTTGGACTCACAAACCGCTGCTGCTATCGGAGCCGGCAAATGTTACTATGGAAAAAAGGATTATCAAACTGCATCTGAATGGCTTACTCGATATGCAAACCTTGCAAAAAACCAAAAAAACAAGCTGTTGCACTCAGCACTTTTTCTACTTGGCAAAAGCAACTTCGCTTTGGGCAAATACCAACAGGCCTATGATGCTTTTCAACATTGCCTCGCTACACAGTTATCTGGAGAAGAATATATAAAAACTCTCTCGGCATTAATTAAAACACAAATAAAACAGCAGAACTTCATCCATGCACTTGATATATTAGAGAACACACAAACATCACAGATCTCACAGAAAGAATCTATCGAATTATTACTGTTAAAAAGTAAAATCCACCAGGAGATGGGGCTGATTGACAGGGCGGTTTCGATACTTGTTGACAAGGCTGATTACATTTTGGACACCCGGTTAAAGGCAAAAATATCTTTAGAACTGGCCAATTGTTACATCGCTGACGGAAATTTCGAACCTGCAAGAAAGAAACTAACTGAACTTCTTATTCTCGTCGAACCGGGACCCTTGGCACATGAAATCGCCCTGAAGCTGGCCGATGTCTGTTTGAAACTCAATCAAAATTCTCAGATTATTTCCATTTGTTCACAACTTTTGGAATTAAATCCTCCGGAACAAATAAAACATGAAGCTTTAGTTCGCCTGGCAGTAGCGTATAAAAGGCAGAAAAACTATGATGGTGCCGCATTAGCTCTTATGGGCCGATGGAATAAAAACGAACCACAATATAAAGCTGATAATCAAAACTATGAGGATTAAAACTAAAAACCTAAATTCGTTCTTAAACAAAGACAGGAAGTTAAAAGCAAAACACTCTTCCATGTATAGCAAGGTAAAACTTTTGAATGTCTCGCTGAGCCTTGCCACTTCCAGAATCCTGTTTTTGATTTTTTATCTCTTCGCTCCTATGTCACTTATCTCAGCCGCCGATGAGCAGCCCTCACCGGAACAACTCGACCCGACAAGCCTTCTTATGCCTTATATGACCGTACTATCACCCAACGACATAAATACTACAACTATACCTATCAAGATTATCGAACCTCAACTTAAAATACAGATGCAACCACAAATCATTGATGCCCCTGCTGTAAACTTCGGTGCTCAGATTGATAAAGAATTATCTCAAGATAGCTTACCTGTCATCGACAGCCAAAGTTCTTTTCTCAGACGTCAATTATGGCAGGCCGATATAACTATTGCCAAAGCACCGTATAATACTACAGCTAAAAATAAACTTCAGAACATAATCGACCAAATCCGTTCAGTTAAATTTGAATTGAAGAATAAAATTCCTCAATCTTTCATCGCCGTCGAGCCTGTCCAACAAGCTGAACCCAACGAAATTTTATCTGTTACAGAGACTCCACACCAAACAGAACAAAAACAACTAACAAGGCAGAACCAAACCAAGCCCTATATGCCCTATAACCCGATAACTAATAAAACTTTACAGATAATTGAGAACATACCAAAACATCCAGAGCAACTAAACAATTTTTTTGAGTTGGCAGAGGTTTTGTTTTATAGCGGGCAGTATAAAGAGGCTGTGACCTATTATCAGCAGGCTCTTACTAACATCAGCCCCGACGAGACCGGCTCAAGTGAGAACAGACCCTGGATTTTATTTCAAATAGCCAACTGCCTGCGAAATAACGACCCGCCAAAAGCAACAAAAATATACAGACAGTTAATTGCCGAACATCCTCAATCTCTCTGGGTCGATTTTGCCAAGGCTCAGGAAAAATTAATCCTTTTATACCAGCAGGATAATCCCAAAAAAATGATTGAGGAAAACCAACCTTAGATTGTTCGTTAAAAAGTGGAAATTAGAAAGTGGAAATGGAAAGTCGAAAATCGAAAATTGCAAATGTATTAATAGTCGATAATGACCCCGACTCAACTCGATTGTTGCTTGAGATTTTAGCTCGTAAAGGTATTCATGCAAATCTTGCCGATAATGAAAAAACCGCAGTTGATTTTCTTGATAAGAGCAGCCACGATTTGGTCTTTACCAACATTCAAACAAGTCAGGGGGCAGAACAGCCACAGAACGGCTTCGAACTGCTAAAGAAAATTCAAACAGATTCACCGGAACTACCGGTGGTTATGATAGCGAAAAATCAACCGTGGGCTTCAAGCCAGGAACTAATCAACACAGCCGTAAAGGCTATTCAGAAAGGCTGTTATGATTTTTTGCTTAAGCCGCTCGACTGTGAAAAAATAGAGAACATCCTTGATACTTTCCTGCCCAACCACAAAGTCTCAACTATTAGTTCAGCCGATGATCCCTGCAGGTCCGGACAGTGCCTCTACCAAATTGTGGGCAAAAGTGCGAAACTGGCTCAAGTTGCTGATCTGACTAAAAGAATAGCTCCGACTTCTGTACCGGTGCTAATAAGCGGTGAAAGTGGAACTGGCAAAGAGTTGTTCTCATATCTTGTACACCACAAAAGCAAAAGAGCCCAGGGACCTTATATC